>CAIRFY010000495.1 GCA_903877945.1 uncultured Oscillochloris sp.
AGGCGATGAGGCGATGAGGCGATACGGAGCGCCTCACCGCGTCATCGTTTCGTCGCTGAATTGTCACGCTAGATTGAAACATGCTTTAGACAAGGTTTCAGGTGCTAGGTTTCAGCTTTACAGTGTGGCGATGAGGCGAGGATGCGATGAGGCGATACGGAGCGTCTCACCGCGTCATCGTTTCGTCGCTGAACTGTCAGGCTGGGTTGAACCATACTTTAGCCATCTGAAGCCGTGACTCCTTTTTCGCAACCAGAATGATGACTACTATACAGGTTTTTCAGCCGCCACCAACAGCGCCCAGACGGTGCCGAGCTGAAGGCCCATGTTCAGCACGTGCAGGTTCTCGAAGATATTGTGGATCGCCACCGCCACCACCACGCCGGCGCAGCCAACCGCCACCGCACGCCAGAGTATGCCCCTAGCAAAACGGATGGCCCGCGCTGCCTGGAGGCCAACCGCGCCGATCAGCAGCACATAGGCCGCCGCACCGATCACCCCGGCCTCAGCAGCCATGTTTAGGTAATAGTTGTGAGCGTGTCCACGCGAGACATACCAGGGCCGCGTTGTGATCGGCGGATCGCCAGGGCCAGGCGTCTGGTTAAAGGCGGCGCTGAAGTTCCCCGGCCCGACGCCGGTAAGTGGGTGGCGCACCAGCATATTCCAACCAGCCTGGATGTGAGCCATGCGCTCGACGACGGCGAAGTTCTCGGGCGTGATCATCACCCCACGCACATCGAAGATACGCAGGTTTGCCGTAATACTGCCCAGCCGCGAGGTCAGGGAGTCGGGGAGCATGCCGCCGCCGCCCAGGGCCAGCATCAGGGCCAACCCTCCCACAGCTAGGGCGGTAGCCCGCCAGGCGATTCGGCGCAGGCGCGGGGCGAGCAGCGGGATGGTGGCCAGGATCATGGCGACCGCGCCGCCCACGGCACCGACCCATCCGCCCCGTGAGAAGCTGGTGAGCAGGGCCAGCAGCAGCAGCCCCGCCGCCCCGCCCGCAGAGGCCAGGGCGATCAGCCCCACGCGCCGTGGTGCACTCCGCCGCAGCCAGATCAGCGCACCAACCGTCAGGCTGAGAGCCAGGGGCCAGGACTGGTTCATGTACCCGGCGAACGAGTTTGGCTGCCCAATCGTCCCGTAGGAGCGCATATACCCCCCGCCGATCCCAAAGCTCGGTGGCCCGATGCCGTACCAGAACTGCGCCAGTCCCAGCGCCGCGTCGATAGCTGGGGCGAGCAGCAGGCAGGCCAGCAGACCGAGGAGGTGCCACGGCGCTGGGGCTTGGGGGCCACGTGTTATCTGTTCGGATAGAATTACCCGATCCGCTGGCAGTTCCACCCGAACAGATGTAGGCGTTGGACGGAGTGAGCGCAGCGTCAGCAGGTAGATCAGCGGCACCGTAGACCAACGCAGCGTCTCGCGCAGAGCATCGGCGCGACTGTAGGGCGTGAACACCGTCGCCGCACCGAGGGCCAGGAGCAGCAGAGCCAGCGGGGGAAAGAGTCGACCGAGGGGCAGGGGTCGCTCCGGGTCGATCAGCGTGTGCAAGGCCAGTGCGCCCACAGCCAGCAATAGCGCCGCCTGAGTGACAGAGATGCCGCCGGGGAGCGTCACCAGATCCTGCACAGGCACCGACAGGATCGCCGCATAGACCGCCCAGATCGGGTCGATCAGAGCGAGCAAGACGGCGGCGCAGGCCACCACTGCCCCCGCCGCAGAGGGCAGCGGCAGCAGGGCCAGGGGAATCGCCAAAAGCACGACCGGCAGTAATACAAAAAAGCGCGGCTGTGTCACCATTCAGTATTCAGACAAGGTTTCAGGTGCCAGGTTTTAGCGTGACAGTTGGTAGCGAGAGCTTCGAGTCTGCGGTGGTACTTTGACCGCCTGGAAGGCGGCGCTACGTTCACTGGAAACTGTAAAGCTGTTCTGAACCTTGTCTTAGCTATATTTTGCATTTTGCATTTTGCATTTTGCATTCAGTACGCCCCATGCCCGCCGATCACCGCCGGGATAATCATAATGAGGATGCGCAGATCCATGCTGATCGACCAGTTCTCGGCGTAGTAGAGGTCAAGGCGCACCTGCTCATCAAAGGAAACATCGCTACGACCGAGAGCCTGGCTGAGACCGGCGCAGCCGGGGAGCACCTCAAGGCGGCGATGCTGCCCGTGTTCATAGCGCGCCACCTCCTCGGGCAGAGCCGGGCGCGGGCCGATCAGACTCATCTCACCACGCAGCACATTCCAGAGTTGTGGCAGTTCGTCTAGGCTGCGGCGACGCAAGAAACCCCCAATCCGCGTGACCCGTGGGTCATCGCGGATCTTAAACAGCGGGCCGTCGGCCTCATTCAGGGTATGCAGGTCGGCCTTGCGCGCCTCGGCGTCAGGCACCATCGTGCGAAATTTATAGCAGGTGAAGAGTTGCCCGTCTTTGCCGACACGCTGCTGGCGGAAGAGCGCCGACCCACGCGAGTCCAGCCGGATCGCCAGGGCGATCAGCAGGGCGACCGGCACGGTGATCGGCGCACTGAGCAGCACCGTCCCCACATCAATCAGCCGCTTGATCGCCAGGTTCGTCCCATTCAGCGAGATCTCCTTGGGGCGTAGCAGGGGCACGCCGCTCAGTTGAAGCATATCGACCCGGTCGAAGCTGAGTTGATAGAAGTCAGGGGCCACCTGATAGCCCACCCCCAGGTCACGGCAGGTCTGCACCAAGTCGGGCATACGACCGTGTTCCCAGAAGGGCAGGGCGATGATCACCTGCTGGACGGCATACTCAGCGATGGCGTGTTCCAGATCCTCAACCTGGCCGACGTGGCGGTAGATGCGTGGGGTGCGACCGTTCGCCACAATCGGTCGGTCGTCCAGATAACCGATCAGGGTGTAGCCAAGGCCGGGCGATGCAGCCAGGCCGTTCATCACCTGCTGGCCGAGCCCGGTGCCGCCAACCACCAGCACCCGCTCCTGCGCCACCCCGCGTGACCAGCACCAGTGGCGATAGCCAGAGAGCGCAATGCGCCACGAACTGAGCAGCACGATGATCGTGGCACCAGAGAAGACGAAGATCAGCCGCGAGTAGTAGAAGGGCTTGTAGAGGAAGACGAAGACGATCAGCGTTGAGAGAACGGTGAGCGTGCTGCTCACCAGGACGCTGATCTGGTCAATCAGACTGATCCGTCGTGAGCTACGGTAGATGCCCCGCGCTGCAAAGCGCAGGCCCAGCAGCACCATCATCGGGAACAAGATCGGGAGAAAGGCGAGGAAGGCGACCTGGTTCTGCGTAGCCACCTCAACGATGATCCGATTCAGTGGCTCGGGCCACGTGGCCAGGTAGCGCATCCAGTAGGCGATGGCAAAGCCGATGAAGATCAGAATCTGATCCGCAAGGACGAAGCCAAGCACAGCCGCGTGCTGCGACCGTCGCCTAACCCAACTCGGCGGATCTACAGTGAGCGCTGGCCCAACGGGGGGTCGCAGGCTACGATCCATGGCTCCTCCATGTTCCCCATCGGTGCCAGGCGTGCGACACAGTGGCCACGCACCCGCAGGAACCATCGGCATGGATTGTACCACACTGCGCACCGCACAGCGCCGGGCAGCCCTCACCCCCCAGCCCCCTCTCCCTCACGGGGAGAGGGGCAGGGGGTGAGGGCCGGAGGGTATCCTTGCAACAGCCCTGTGGATGAGCCTATCGCTCAGTGAAGGGATTCGCTGCCGGTCGGGGAATCAGTGTGTGCAGAGGTTCTCGCCAGGCCGCTACGATGCTCGACATAGATCGAGATCCCAGGGGCGGCAGAGACGAGCAGCATAAGGACGAGTAAACTAAGCCAGAGCATAGGACTCTCCAGTATCGATAAAGTACGGGCGTGCGCGCCGCTCGGTGGTGGCACCGCAAACATCCCGTGCCAGAAATTGGTACAGCTCACACCATCGGGAGAGACAGCATCTTAGCATATGTTACTCGCCCCACTGCTAGGGAGTACCCGTCTAAGGCTGATATATGGCTGATACGCGGGTGATGAACGGGGCAAACGAGGGCTACCCTACCGGCGCAGCGCGAGAGATGCGCCGAGCAATGTCAGGCCCAGGATCAGCCAGATCACCGGCGACAATCCCGACTCGCCGGTATGTGGCAGGATTGTAGGCATCACCACTGGCGTTGTCGTCACGCCGATGGGTGTCGCCTGCGTTGTCTCGGTTGGCGTGGCTGCGATCATCGTCTGATCCGAGACGGTGGCCGTACGCTCAGCAGTTTCGGTTAGATAGGGGCTGGCTGTAGCGGATGGCGTGGTCGTGGCTGTTGGTGCAGTCGCTGGTCTGTGTCCCGGTTTGGCGGTCGGCTTGGCTGTTCGTGTGGCGGTTGGTACTCCCGTGGGCAGTTGTTCAGATGGGATCGGCGTCACACTTGGCTCAATAATATGGATCGGCACCTGGGCCTGCTGGGGCTGCACCGCGTTGCTGTACTCGTCCTTTGCGCCCGACACCTCGGCTCTGTTCACCGCGTTGGTGATGTCGCGCAGAGCGGTATAGACGGTCTGGATGTGAATCGACTCGCCAGGGTGCAGGGTTGTGCGCCCGGTGGTGGCCAGCAGGTCGCCCCAGATCAGCACACCACCCACCTGATCGACGGAGTCCGGCGGTAGGTTGGCCGACTCGAAACGGAGGGCCGCCGGATTATAGGCGTCGCGCAGTGGTAGAGATAAAATATCGATCAGGCTCTCATTCGTGATGACGATGGTGAAGGTGATCGGGAGCCCGGCTGCCACCGGGGCGGGCACGCCCATGCTCTTGCTCATCGGCAGGCGGGCACCACTGGGTTTGGCCGGTACCGCTGCACTGCCGCCACCCGCGTTCCCCCCGTCGCTGCGGATGGCGCGGGCGATCCTCGCACGGTTCACCGTCTGGAGATCTGACGTGGGGTGAACCGCACGCAGCCGCACAAGTACAGTCAGAGACTCACCCGGCCCGAGGGTCTTCCCACCGCCGAGCAGGCTCCAGGAGATCGTCTGGTTGCCATCGTAGCTAAAGGGCGCGGTATCGCTGAGCGGCGGGTCGTCGGGCTTAGCGTGGGGGCCACTGCCCACCGGGGCCACGATGCTGCCCACAAACTCGTCTACCAGATCGAGTTCGTTGAGGGAGAGCGTGCCTGTATTGGTGATGCGGATACTAAACTCAAGAATCTGGCCGAGCTGCACCTCGGTGCCGCCGCGCAGGGTTTTGGTGATCTCCAGGCCGAGATCCTGGGCGCGGGCTGAGCGGGTAGCCAGCAATCCGACGGCGAACAGGGCGAGGGAGAGCGCAATGAGCAGGCCAGCGACCCGCCAGAGCGGAACGACAAGGCGAGTAGTCAAGGGGCGCATCAGGTACTCCTAGCCGAGTGGGTAATGAGAGCCTCGCGCCATTATAGGCCGAAAAATAGATCCACGTGTGAGTTTTCATGCGGCATTAGAAGCAGGGCTATTGCAAAGTCACCCTCCGGCCCTCACCCCCTGCCCCTCTCCCTCACGGGGAGAGGGAAGATTCCGCACCAGGACGCATCCGACTCCCCCTCTCCCGCTCAGGGAGAGGGGGCTGGGGGGTGAGGGCTGATCAGTGAATGCTTCGCCGATCCTGATGTTATGTTATAGTGGCGCGATGATTCGCGTGACGCCCTCTGATCTGCGCAGCCGTGATGTCATTGCGGTTGGGCTCTGCCTTCTGATTGCCGGCGCGCTCTTTGCCGTCTTCCGCAGCCACGGGTTTGATGACCCCTACATCACCTATCGCTACGCGGCGAACGTGGCGTCTGGTCGTGGCTTTGTCTACAACCCTGGGCTGACGGTGCTGAGTACAACGGCTCCACTTTACGCGCTGCTGCTGGCTCCAGTGGCGGCCATCGGGCTTCCTCTGCCGTTGGTGAGCAACCTGATCTGCTGCCTGAGCATGGGCGCGGGCGGGCTGGCGATCTGGTACCTGGGGCGCACCTGGGACGATCCGCTGGCTGGGTTTGTGGGGGCGACGCTCTACATGGCCTCCCCGTTCCAGATGCCGACGATTGGGGCGGAGACGAGTTTCGTGCTGGCGCTGGTGCTCTGGGCCTTTGTGGCTGCGTCTGGCGCACGCTGGCGGACGGTTGCGGTACTGCTGGGACTTGCCACGGTGGCGCGTGCCGATACGCTGCTGGTTGGACTGGTGATGGCGATCCTCTTGGTGGCTGGGCGTGTCCGGCTGGGGGGGTTGGCGTGGCGCAGCCTGCCGTGGGGCGCGGCCGCGATCTACGCGCTGCTGCTCGCGCCGTGGCTGATCTTTGCGCAGGCGTACTATGGCAGCCCGATCCCGGCGACGCTGGCAGCCAAGCGGCACCAGATGCAGATCGTGGGTAGCCGGAGCTTTGGCCAGGGGCTACTTGAACGAGTCGGCAATCTGTGGGCACTTCCGGCCTACCGGCTGCTGCTGATCCTCGCCCTGGTCGGGGTCGTCTACAGCCTGATCCGTCGGCATTCCGCCCTGGGACTGCTTGGCTGGGCCGCGCTCTATGGCCTAGCCTACACACTACTGGGCGTTACGAGCTACTTCTGGTACTACAGCCCCGTCTTTCTCGGCCTGATCATCGCGGCGGCCCTGGGGGTGTCGGCAATATCAGCGGCAGCCCAGCGCCTGATCCACCCGCGTGCCGCCGCTGCGGTTGGGCTGGCCCTGGCCGCACTGGTACTCGCCGCCGAGGTGGTCGATCTGGCCGATCAGGCGGCGCGGCCCGACCCGCGCCTCACGATCTACCGTGGGGTTGGCGACTGGCTCGCGCAGCACACGCCTGTAGATGCCACGGTTGGCACTCTGGAGGTAGGGGTGATCGGCTACTACAGCCAGCGGACGATCATTGACTTTGCGGGGCTGATCCAGCCCGAGGTGGCGACGCTCTTCGACTCGCGGCACGGCTATCTGGAGGCGGCCAACTGGGCGACAGAGCACTACCGACCAAACTACCTCGTGCTGCAAGACGTGCTGCCGCTGCTCCAGGTCACGCCCGACTTGGCTGCACGCTGCGCGGCCCTGGTCACGTTTCCTGACCCGCGCCCCACTCAGTCAATGACGATCTACCAGTGCAACTGGGGTTCGCCGTAGACATTACTCCTGGCGCAGGGCGGCGAGGGCTGCCTGCGCCGTGATGAGCTGGCCGCGCATCTGGATGATCACCTCGACACCAGCAAGGTTCACGCCAAGATCGTCGATCAGGCGGCGGATGAAGCGGATCTGCTCAATATCGTCATCGCTGAAAAGACGGATATTCCCTTTGCTGCGCTGCGGTCGGATAAGACCACGGCGCTCGTACATGCGCAGGCTCTGCTCGTGCATTCCGGCGAGCTGAGCTGCTACGTGGATGGTGTAGCGGCGCTCCTCGCTGATGCTTTCGATCATAGCGGTTGAGCCTCCGCGACCCGGCGCAGCTCCTCGAAGAGCTCGCGCTCGCGCTGGCTCAGCTTGGTGGGCAGCACCGCGCTCAGCTTGGCGTACAGGTCGCCGTGCCGTTCCATGCGTAGTACGGGCATGCCCTGGCCCGACAGGCGGAAGGTACGGCCATTCTGCGTGTGCGGCGGGATGGTGAGGGTGATCGTCTTGCCACTGAGGGTTGGCACCTGCACTTGGCCGCCGAGGAGCAGCGTGTACATGTTCGATTCCACCGTCACATGCAGGTCGCTGCCTTTCCGCTCAAAGCGGGCGTGAGGTAGCACCCGCACCACCAGGATGAGGTCGCCGCGTGCGCCGCCATTATGGCCAGGCCCACCTTCGCCGGTAACGCGCACCCGCCCGCCGGTGTCGGAGCCAGCGGGAATTTTGACCGTGATGGTGCGCGGGGTGCCGTTGGGGTTAGAGAACTGGACGCTGCGCTGCGTGCCGTGGAACGCCTCTTCTAGCGTGATGTCCGCCTGCTGCTCAACATCCTGGCCGTCCATACGCATATTGAAGCCGCCGCCGGGGACACCGGGGCCACCGGGGTTGCCGCCACGACCGCCGCGTCCGCCGCCAAAGAACGACTCGAAGATGTCAGAAAAATCGGTACCGGAGCCATAGTCGGCACCAGAGCCAGCCTGCTCGTAACGCTTCCAGTCGCTGCCGAAGCGGTCGTACTTCTCGCGCTTCTCCTTATCGGAGAGCGTTTCGTATGCCTCATTGATCTCTTTGAAATGGGCCTCGGCCTGCTTATCGCCGGGGTTAATGTCGGGGTGATACTTGCGGGCCAGCTTGCGGTACGATTGCTTGATCTCCTGCTCACTGGCCCCCCGGTTCACACCGAGTATCTGGTAGTAATCTTTCATGGGTGACATAGTCCTCTCCAACAGCTACATAGATCTAACTATGTCCATTGTAAAGACTTGATAGCATAGCTGTCAAGGTTCAAGGTTTCAGGTTTCAGGTTTCAGGCGCACATCGCCGCTATGAAATGGGTCGCGGGGCAGGATGCCCCGCGACCCTTCTCATCAACCTGGGAGTGCGGGC
>CAIRFY010000496.1 GCA_903877945.1 uncultured Oscillochloris sp.
AGGCGATGAGGCGATGAGGCGATACGGAACGCCTCACCGCGTCATCGTTTCATCGCTGAACTGTCACGCTGGATTGAACCAACCCTTAGGTATGGTTCAAACCAGCGTGACATTTTGCCGCCGCTCAGCCCTCACCCCCAGCCCCTCTCCCTCAAGGGGAGAGGGGGCTGGGGGGTGAGGGTCACGTGAGACTGTCGATCTGCAAACGCCCGATTTGAAACCATGCCTTACTCGTGAAGGAGTGACCTACCACCATGCAGAAGTCTCTGGTACGTTTGCTGACTCTCTTTGTCCTGATCGTGCCGCTGCTGGCCGCCTGTGGCCGTAAGCCGGCTGCTGTACCCACCACCGTTCCGGCGGCGACCGCTGCCGCCACTGCGGCGGCCACCGTTCCGCCGGCAGCGACCGCTGCCGCCACCGAGGCGGCGACCGCTGCCCCCACTGTGGCGGCGACCGCTGCCGCCACGACCGAGGCCACAACGACACCCACTGCCGCTGGGACAAATTCCTCAAAGCCACGGGTTGCGCTGGTGACAGACACGGGCAAGGTGAACGACGGCACGTTCAACCAGTTCGCCTACGAAGGCGCCAAGAAGGCGACCGACGAGCTTGGGCTGGAGTTCACGTATATCGAAACCCAGGCATCGGCGGACTACGTCAAGAACATCCAGACCCTTGTAGACGAGAAGTACGACGTGATCATCACGGTAGGCTTCCTGCTCGCCGATGCGACCCAGGCGGCGGCGGCGGCGCACCCGGAGATCGCGTTTATCGGGGTGGATCAGACCTACTCTTCCAAGGCTCCGGTGGCAACTGTTGCAACAGCGGCAGAGGCACCTACAGTCCCGGCCACCGAAGATTCGGCCATGACCAACAATCTGGTCACCCTGCGCTTCCGCGAAGATCAGGCGGGCTTCCTGGCTGGGGCGCTGGCCGGAATGATGACCAAGAGCGGGACGGTGGGGATCGTCGCGGGCATGGAGATCCCGCCGGTGAAGAAATACCGGAATGGCTACGAAAATGGGGCGAAGTACGTCAACCCCAACGTAAACCCGGTGGGCGTCTATGTGCCGTCGTTTAGTGACTCTGCGCTCGGTGCCTCCACGGCTGAGCAGATGATCGGTGACGGGGCGGACGTCATCTTCGGGGCCGGTGGTCAGACCGGATCGGGCGGGATCAAGGCAGCGGCGGCCAAAGGCGTCTATGTCATCGGCGTCGATCAGGACGAATATGCCGGCCCGACGTTCCAGGGCGGCAAGGCACCGGGGTCAGCGAAGGTGCTGACCAGCGCCATCAAGCGGGTGGATGTGGCCGTCTACGACCAGATTAAGGCGATTGCGGGCGGCACCTTCAAGGGCAAGCGCGCGGTGATTTACGAGGCGAAGGATAACGGCGTGGGCCTTGCGCCCTACCACGGCACCGACGCAGCCATTTCGGCGGCGGTGAAGGCCCGGATCGACGAGATCCAGAAGGCCCTGGCCGACGGCACGCTGACCACCGGCGTTGATCCGATCTCCGGCGACGTGGACGAGAAGACCGTTCCCACAGCTAAACCGTTCAAGCCGTAAGCAACAACAAAAAGGGGGGTGGAGCGGGCTTGGCCCACTCCACCCCCCTTTTGTTGTTCGTCATCTGTGCAATGCAACCAACTCCGACTTCGGATGCGATATAATTTTATTGTCAATATCAAAATCGGACATATATGATGAATATCCGATATTTTCGAATGTACTCTTATACGTTTCCAACAACCATTGCGGGGGGTTTTTTATAAAGCTCACAACTGACTCCCGCAACCCTCGCGGTCCATGCCAATTATTTAACAGCCGATGATTCCACAGCTTCAGTTTCGCGTGTAATGCGCCGCTCCCCAACGCATAGCCACGATGATGCTTGATGACGTTGTCAAGGCCGAATCTCCGGCCATAGGTATGGTAGATGATGGATCGCGGGGTTGTCCACATCACAATGCCCATGGACTCGGCACGCAGGTTGAAGTCTACATCCTCTGCGGCGGGGAATTCTGTACCTGGCCCTAAGTATGGATCAAAGGAACCAACCAGATCCAAGACCGAACGACGTATCGCAAGATTCCCGCCTCCAAAATAAAACCCCGGTGGCGCTCTATGATTTTCCTTTTCTGGCCTATACACATACTCCATCGTGTATGTCGCCGGACAGGTAGAAATACACGGTCGGTCAGCGGGAAATGCAATGAGGTTTCCGGCAACAATGCCCACGCTAGGATCCCGCGCAAAACAATCGGTGGTTACCCGTAACCAGTCAGGTGCCGCAACACAGTCGTCGTCAGTAATGGCAATAATATCGCCTCTCGCGGCGTCTATTGCCTGATTAAGTGCATAGGACTTGCCGCATCTGGGGATGTGTATGAAGGATATACGCGGGTCACGTCGCACATTCTGATTCACATACGATAAGAGAAAAGGGTCGTTGCCTTGGGTAGCAATAATTAACTCCCAATCGTGATATATCTGTGAACGAATAGACGAAATAAGATACGGGAGGGTGGCACCTCTGATAGACGCAACACATATTGAGACAAACATCAACGTGTCTCCTGTCTGAGATGAACCCGGTCATATGCGGTCAGCGGTGACGGAACGGCGTCCTGATGCACGAGGGGCCGCGCCTGACAGGGTTATGGCGCAACGAGGACTGCGATGTCGCAGTCCTCATTTCGGTTGTGAGGGAGGAGTCAAGGCTTTAGCCGGCTGAATCCTTGACTCCTCTTCACGGCTCCAAGAGGACTGCGATAGTACCTCATGTGTTCTTTTGCTATAGTACTAGGATTAGTGGTGGAGACTAAATATACCGTATAGATTGCGCTATCGTCAAGTTACAGATTTGTTGTAATAAAGAATGATCTGATTATCACTTACGGTAGTAGCATTATTACCTTGGCGCGATAAATCTTAATATGTTTACCTTATATTATTAAGAAAAAGAAACCATGTGCGTGGTTTTGTAAAAATATCACAACTAATCGGCGTTGCGCCTTGACAACATCCCACTTCATGTTATATAAGAACTATACTAACTTGATCAACAAACTATACAATCTCATCAACGGTTCATTCCCTCGTCTGGCCACTCCGGTAAGACAGGCTTCTGGTGCGAGGTTGGGTACGTCAGTTGAGCATAGATCACGCGCATCCTGATGCGCGATAGCTCAGGTCTGAACCCTGGCATCTGAACCTGGTACCTCGTTCGACCCGTACAGCGTTGTACACCCGTTGGCACCTATCGGTTGCCCGGCCTACGTCGGGCTTATTTCGCTGTGCGTAAAGGGTACCTATGAGTGATCTATTTCTCGGTATCGATGTCGGCTCGACGACCGTGAAGGTGGTTGTTCTGGATCGCGCCCGCACCTTGCTGGGGCACCGCTATCTGCGCTCTAACGGGCAATCGCAGCAGACCTTGCTTCAGGCGCTGCGCGACCTCGGGGGGGAGTTCGATCTGGCGCAGGTGGCCGGGGTTGGGCTGACCGGCTCGGGCGGCGAGCGGATCGCACGCGCCATCGGCGGCCAGCACGTGAATGAACTGATCGCCCAGACCCGCGCAGTCAGTGAGTACTACCCACAGGCTCGCACGGTGATCGAGATTGGCGGGCAGGACAGCAAGTTTCTCTCCCTAGAGTGGGATGAGGCGCAGGGTAAGCTGGCCCTACGTGATTTTGCGATGAACGCGATCTGTGCCGCCGGTACCGGCTCGTTCCTTGACCAGCAGGCCGAGCGCCTGGGGATTGAGATCGAGGGCGAGTTTGGCAGTCTGGCGCTCCAGTCCGAGAGTCCGGCCCGCATCGCCGGGCGCTGCACGGTGTTCGCCAAGTCCGACATGATCCACCTCCAGCAGAAGGGCACGCCCCTACCCGACATCTTGGCGGGCCTCTGCCACGCCCTGGCGCGCAACTTCAAGGGCGTGATCAGCAAGGGCAAGGCGTTTGTGGCCCCGGTGCTGATCCAGGGCGGCGTGGCCTATAACCAGGGTGTGGTGCGCGCCTTCGAGAACATCCTCGGCCTGAAGCCGGGTGAACTGATCATTCCTGAGCAGCACCACATTATGGCCGCCCTGGGCACCGCCCTGATTGCGTGGGATGCGGCATCTGAGGCGAGTCTGCCTATCTCCCTCAACCTCGCTGGCCTAGAGGAACTGACCCACGAGGAGCAGAGCAACCACAAGCCCCTGCCGGCCCTCGGCAACTGCGCGTTCGCTCTGCCGATCTACGATATTGGCCTGAGTTCGCGCACCTCACCCCCTGCCCCTCTCCTGCGAGGAGAGGGGAGAACAGACTCCCTCTCCCAGTGGGAGAGGGCTGGGGTGAGGGCCGACACCCCCCTGCCGGTCTATCTGGGGATTGATGTCGGTTCGATCAGCACGAACCTGGCCCTGATCGACTCGCACGGGCAGGTTGTCGCCCGGCGCTACCTGCAAACGGCAGGCAAGCCGCTGGATGCGGTACGTGCGGGTCTGCACGAGATCAGTATTGAGGTTGGCGACACCGTCGTTGTACAGGGCGTAGGCACCACCGGCTCGGGGCGCTACCTGACCGCCGACTTTGTGGGCGGCGATGTGGTGCGGAATGAGATCACGGCGCAGGCGCGTGCGGCAACGGCGATTGACCCCAGCGTCGATACGATCTTCGAGATTGGCGGTCAGGACAGCAAGTACATTAGCCTGAACCACGGCGCGGTGGTGGATTTCACCATGAACAGCGCCTGCGCCGCCGGGACGGGCTCGTTCCTTGAGGAGCAGGCCGAGCGGCTGGATCTCAACATTAAGGCGGACTTTAGCCAGTTGGCTCTAGGGGCAGCCCAGCCGACTGGCCTGGGCGAGCGCTGCACCGTCTTTATGGAGTCGGACGTCATTCACCACCAGCAGCAGGGGGCCGGGCTGGATCAGATCACCGCCGGGTTGGCCTACGCGATTGCCCAGAACTATCTCAACCGGGTGGTGAACAATCGCCCGATTGGACAGAAGATTTTCCTCCAGGGCGGCGTGGCCTGGAACCAGAGCGTGGTCGCCGCCTTCCAGACTCTGCTAGATCGCCAGATCATTGTGCCGCCGCACCACGATGTGACGGGCGCCATTGGCGTGGCCATCCTGGTGATGGAGGAGCTTACGCAGCGGCGCATAGCTGGCGAGGAGTTGCCAACCCGCTTCAAGGGCTTCGACCTGAGCGACCGTCATTATGAGACGACGACCTTCGAGTGCCGGGCCTGCCCGAATATCTGCGATGTGAGCAAGGTAGTGATTGCGGGCGAGGCTCCGATCTTCTACGGTGCGCGCTGCGACATCTTTGAGGAGATCGGTCACCACTCCACGTCGCGTCAGGCCAGCTGCATCCCCGATCTGTTTGCCGAGCGCAGCGCCCTGCTGCTGGGCGACTACACGCCGCCCGAGGGGCCGCGCACCGGCAAGCCGCGTATCGCTCTGGCTCGCGCCATGACCTTCCACGATCTCTTCCCCTACTGGCGCACGCTGTTTAAGGCGCTAGACATCGAGATCGTCCTTTCGGAGCCGACCAACCCGGAGATTATCAAGACCACCCTGGAACACGCCGGGATCGAGTCGTGCCTGCCGGCCAAGTTGGTTCACGGACACACGCTGAATCTGGTGGATAAGGACGTTGACGCCATCCTGCTCCCGAGCATGATCAACCGCGAGGATGGCGGGCCGGGCCAACTCGACGCCAACTACTGCCCGTTCGTGTCGGCCTCGGCCTACATTGTGCCGCAGCAGATCGACACCGCCACACGCGGCGGTCAGCGCCTGATCGCCCTGCCCTTCCGTCTGCGCTCTGAGACCCTCCGCCGCCAGGAGTTGCTCGACCTAACCCAGCAACTCGGCATGGACACCTCACCTGAGCGTATCGCCGAGGCTGATGCCGCCGCCTTCGCGGCGCTTCAGGACTTCAACACGGCCATCCGCCAGCGCGGCCAGGAGATCCTGGCCGGGCTGGAGGGATCGCAGCCAGCGGTGGTGCTAGTCGGGCGGCCCTACAACACCGCCGACCTGGAGGTCTGCCAGGATCTGCCCTACAAGCTGCGCAAGCTGGGCGTGCTGCCCATCCCGATTGACTTTCTGCCGACCAACACGGTTGATATTGCGCCCTACTACACCAAGATTAGCTCGCCGAGCGGCCAGTCCATCCTGGCGGCAGGCATCATCATCCGCGACAACCCGTACCTCCAGGCGATTTACGTCACCAACTTCTGCTGCGGCCCAGACGCCTTCTTTATCGGGTTCTTCAAGCGCATCATGGGCGACAAGCCGTTTCTGGAGCTTGAACTGGACGAGCACTCGGCGGATGCAGGCATCGTGACGCGCTGCGAGGCGTTCTTCGATAGCCTGCGGGTTGGGCGTGAGGCGCTGGTGTGAGATAGCCGATAACCGATAGTCGATAGCCGATAGCTAATAGTACTGCAGTTGTAGTTTGAATGACCCCCCCTAGCCCCCCCGCAAGCGTTCAAAGGGGGGGGCTGAGAGGCGATTTTAGGCTTCCTGATGCCGCAAACAACTGCGCAGCATCTTGCGGCGTTAGAACGCCCCAAATCGCCTCTTCCC
>CAIRFY010000497.1 GCA_903877945.1 uncultured Oscillochloris sp.
CCTGTCCGGCGACCCCCCGACTATGCACATGCCCTGCTACATCAGCGGCGGGCCACGCACATCTGCACGCGAAAATGGTATGATACGGGGATGTATAGCCGCGTATCACAGAGGTGTGCATGGCGTTCTGGCGTCGTGGCGGGCTGCGCGCCCGCCTATTCCTTGCCCACGTGATTGTGATCGTCGCTGGGGCAGTGACGCTCTTTGTCGTGACACTGGTCACGGCGCCGACCCTGCACGACCGGCTCATGGCCGCCGTACTCGGCCCTGGACATACGGTAGCGCAGAACCCAGACATGGCCGCGATGGAGCAGGCGACCAGCGCGATCTTTCAGACGGCGACCCAGCAGGCGCTGCTCCTGAGCGGCGGGGCGGCGATCCTGGTCGCGGTGGTGGTCAGCCTGCTGATCTCGGCGCGGATTGTCACACCGGTGCGACATATGCTCGCGGCCAGTCGGCGCATCGCGGCAGGACACTACGCCGAGCGAGTACCCGCCCAGGGCGCCGACGAACTGGCCGCGCTGGCCGCACAGTTTAACACGATGGCCAGAGAACTGGAGGCGACTGAGCAGCGGCGCGTCGCCCTGATCGGGGATGTGGCCCACGAGCTACGCACGCCCTTGTCCACGATTGCGGGCTACATTGAGGGAGTACTCGACGGCGTCGTGCTTCCATCGGACGAAACTTGGGCGCTGATGCAGGATGAGGTCGGGCGGCTCGTCCGGCTGGTGCGCGACCTCCAGGAGCTGTCGCGTGCTGAGGCGAAGCAGATAGCCCTACACCCCAGCCCGATGGCCTGTGCATCACTGATCGCACAGGCAGTCGCCCGCCTGGCCCCGCAGTACGCCGAGAAAGGGGTAGATCTCGTCGTTGCTGCTCCGGCGGATCTACCGACGATTGAGGTTGACCCGGATCGCATGCTCCAGGTGCTGGTCAACCTGCTGGGAAACGCGCTGCGAGCCACGTCGGCGGGCGGGCGGGTAGCGGCGACGGCGCAGCACACCGATGAGGCCGTGATTGTGACGGTGGCCGACACCGGCATCGGCATTGATGCGGCTCACCTGCCGCACCTCTTCGAGCGCTTCTACCGCGTTGACCCGGCCCGCTCGCGGGGACTCGGCGGCCACGGCATTGGCCTGACCATCAGTAAGTCGCTGGTCGAGGCCCACGGCGGCCAGATCTGGGCCGCCAGCGATGGACTCGGCGCGGGCGCTACCTTTGGCTTCACGCTCCCGGTGCGCCAGCCGTGATCCGACCGTGGCGTCGTCATCTGCTAACAAAAAAAGATTAGGAACGGCGAATCTACCCCCCCAAATTGTCGTGAACGTAGCGCCGCCTTTCAGGCGGTCAGGAGTACCACCGCAGGCGGGAAGCCCGCGCTACAAACTGTCACGCGGGAATGGCCGTTTCTGAACCATGTCTATTGCTGAATTACACCTCATCCTCACCGAGCCGACGGGTGGCGTAGGTCAACTCGCGCCGCCCCACGCCGGTGGTCTGCCCCGTGGACTCCAGGGCAGCGGCTTCGCGCAGAGCGACCTCGGCCAGCGACGGCTCGCCAAGGTCGCGCAGGCGGGCGGCGGCGGCGCGCATCAGCCCGGCGGCACCGATGTGGTCGCCGCTCCCGGCGGCATCCAGGGCGCGGCGCTGGAGACGCATGGCTGCCGCACGTCCGGCAGCGGCGAGGATGGCGGGCGCGGGCGGGGTGGCGGCGGCGGTATAGTGGGCCACAATATCGGCGCTGATGCGGGCGCTGCCACTGGATGCGGTCAGCGCACAGAGACGACGGCGGGCACCGCCGGGCGGTGGGCGGGGCGGCTCCGGCGGGGCCAACAGCTCCAGCAGCAGGCGGATGGGCGCGCCGCGCTCCAAGTCGCCCAGATGCAGCGTCTGTAGACGCGGGTCGTTGCCAGATGGCTCCAGGGGCGCGAGGCCCGGATTGATCCGGGTGGCCCGGCGCAGGGACACGCTTTGGGGCAGGGTGATCTCTAGGCTGAGCGACTGAGCGGCCACGCCCCGCGCCGCATCCAACTCGGCGGATACTGCGGCGGGGATCTGGTCGGCGCGGCGCATAAAACTGGCCCGCCCGCCGCTGAGGTCGGCCAAGGCAGTGAGCAGGTCGTCCTGAAACTCGCCCCCCAGCCCAAGGGTACTCACGCTCACGCCAGCGGCAGCGGCCTGGCGCGCCAGACTCAGGCAGTCGTCGGGGTTCTCAGTAAAACCATCGGTGAGCAGGATGAGTCGGCGCACGCTACTGGGGGTTGCGCCGTGGGCCAGTTCAGCCAGGCCCAGGCGCATGCCTCTGGCCAGATCGGTACGCTCGCCGAGACGCAGGCTGCGCAGACGTGAGATCCCGGCCACCAGGTCGGCCCGCCGGTCGCCGCCAGTGCTAGGCACCAGCGTCTGGGCCTGCTCAGCGCAGGCCACCAGGCTAAAGCGGTCGGCCTGGTCGAGCCGCTCGACAACACTGTGCAGAGCGCGGGCAGTGTAGTCGAGGGCGCTGGGGGCGCTGGCCCGAATCTCGTCGGGTACCGGGCCGGACAGTTGCCAGACCGGCACGCCATCCACGAGTACCTCCTGGACATCACCGGCGCGCACCAGTTCACGAAATTGCTCCTCGTTGACGATGGGGATCCGCATCGAGCGACTCGCGTCAGCCACCAGCGCCCAGTTCACCGGCGCAGCGATACCCCCAGCATCGGCGGCGATAGACACTAGGGCGTAGCAGACCTGCGCCTGGGCACGCGGCGGCAGAGCGATCAGATCGGGTTGGATGCGAAGGATGAGGCTCATAGACCGCCCCACACACGTAGGGGCGCAGCAGTAGGGGTTGCAAAGCAACCCC
>CAIRFY010000498.1 GCA_903877945.1 uncultured Oscillochloris sp.
CCCCCCCGCTTGCGGGGGGGCTAGGGGGGGTAATTCAAACTACAACTGTAGTACTATCGGCTATCGGCTATCGGCTATTTTTACGACAGCCTAATCCGTGGGTCAATCACCGTATAGAGCAGATCGGTGAGCAGATAAACCAGACCCCAGACGGCGGCCACCAGCAGCATCACCGCCATAATCATTGGGTAGTCGCGCTGGGTGACGCTGGTGACAAAGAACTTGCCCAGGCCGGGCACGCGGAACATGGTTTCGACAAAGACCGTGCCGGTGATCAGGTCGGGGATGCGCGGGCCGAGGACGGTGATGATCGGGATGAGCGCGTTTTTGAAGGCGTGGCGCAGCAGCACCACGCGCTCGCTAAGTCCCTTGGCCCGTGCGGTGCGGATGAAGTCGGCCCCGAGAACATCCACCAGGCTGGCGCGGGTATAGCGTGCGGTGACGCCCATCGGCCCCAGGCCCAGAGCGATGATCGGCATCACCCAGGTGCGCCAGTCGCTGCTCCAGCCGCCCACCGGCAGCCAGCGCAGCTTCACGGCGAAGATCAGGATCAGCCAGATCGCCACCACAAAGTTCGGCACCGTCAGCCCGAGGGTGACCACCGTGGTGACCACATAATCGACCCAGGTGTTCTGGCCCACGGCGGCGACAGTACCCAGCAGCAGCCCGGCGCTCATCGCCAACACCGCCGTCGCTCCGCCAAGGGCGATGCTCACCGGCCAGGTGCGCGCAATCAGGGCGATCACCGTCTCGTCGGGACTCTGGAACGAGATCCCGAAGTCACCGCGCAGCGCGTTGGCCATATAGCGCAGGTACTGCTCGTAGAGCGGCTTATCTAGGCCGTACTTGGCCAGGATGTTGGCCTTCGCCGCCGGCGGCAGCGGCATCTGGTACTCGTCGAACGGCCCGCCGGGAATGGAGTGCATGAGGCTGAAGGCGACAATGGAGACGAGGAAGAAGACCAGGATCATGCCGCCGATGCGACCGAGCAGGTAGCGGGCCATAGATCATCTCCTATTTTGATTGATGGGTGACGGCTTCGCCGTCACCCATCAATCAAAATAGAAATTTGGGGCGGCGCAGCCGCCTCAAATCTCACCCGCTTACTTCGGCGGCGCGCTGCGGTACTTTAGCACGTCCTTGGTGATATACAGCGAGTTGATCGAGTTGCCGAAGACCGTAAATCCTGGCCACTGCAGCGCGGCGCTGCCCGCCTTATTTGGCTCAAGCGCGAAGCCCTTCACATAGGGCTTCATCAGATCGCCCACCATGCGGTGGTAGATGAAGACCGCGCCCACATCGCTGACCAGGATCTTTTCGGCGTCCTGGAACTGCGTGATGCGTGCGGTGGTGTCGAGGTTGGCCGACGCCTCGTTCACCAGCTTGTCAAAGGCTGGATTGCTCCAGTTGTGCCGGATGTTGCTCAGCCATACGCCGAGCATGTTCGAGGGGTCGAGGAAGTCCATGCCGTAGGAGAGCATACCGAACTGGATCTGGGTCGGCTTGGCCCCGAGCGCCTCGGTGAAGACCTTCTGATCCTTGTTTGTGACTTCAACCTCGATGCCCAACTCCTGCTTGATCGTCGCGGCGATGGCCTGAGCCAGGGCGACGCGGACAGGTGGCTCGTTGCGCAACCACATGGTGAGTTTGGGGAAACCCTTGCCGCCAGGGTAGCCCGCTTCGGCCAGCAGCGCCTTGGCCTGGGCCGGGTCGTAGCTCTGGATGCCCTTGAGCGCCTCGGAGTTGGCCGCCGGGAATCCCGGCATCAGGAACGAGTAGGCCGGGATTCCCTGGCTCGGCGTGACGATATTCTTGATCAGGGTGTCGCGATCAACAATGTGGCTGAACGCCTGGCGCACCTTGAGGTTGTTGAAGGGCGGACTCTGCACATCAAAGAAGAGATAGTCGGTGCGGAAGTCCTGCGCGTTGCTCTGCACCTGCTTAGACAGCTCGGGGTCAGCAGCGATCACCTCGTTATCGGCGGTCTGGAGCTGCGGGCCGGGCACGTAGTCCACCTCGCCCGCCTGATACCCGGCCAGGAACGTCTCGGGCTTGGCACCGATGCTGATCACCTTCTGGATGAAGGGCTTGTTGCTGCCTGCATAGGTCGGGTTGGCCTCGTAGACCAGCCGCTCACCCTTCTTGTACTCTTTGAGGACAAAGGGGCCGCAGGAAACGGATGTGGCCGGGTCGCTGTTGTAGAGCGCACCGTGCTTCTCCAGGGCGGCCTTCTGGAACGGCGTGCTGTAGATCAGCTTGGCCGGTAGGAAGGGCGCGGGAGTGACGGTGGTGATCACCAGCTTGTTCGGGCCGTCGGCTTTGACGCCGATCTGATCCGGGGGAATCTTCCC
>CAIRFY010000499.1 GCA_903877945.1 uncultured Oscillochloris sp.
CCGGCCGGGATTCTTCGCTTCGCTCAGAATGACAGCGTTACTTTTGCGGTATTGCCCTTTTATGGTTCGTCGTGGCGGATTCAGCCGCACAGGCGCTGAAGCGCCCACGACGAACCGTAAATCTGAAACATGCCTTACGCTAGTGCAGCAGCCGCCGGGAGCGCAGGTAGGGCACCACCTGTTGCTCCAGGGGCCAGTTGCTCATGATCGGGGCGTAGGTAGCGCCTCGGCGGGCACACGCTTTGACCAACCCCTCGCGCCACGTGGTCACGCTGCTGCGGTATGCCGCCAGGGTCGCGTCATCGAGGGTCATCTCCATACGCTGACCGGTCTCGCTATCCTCCAGTTCAAGGGGGCCGTGCAGGTTGGGCCGCATGTCGTCGGGGCTGAGCATGTGCAGCACCAGAACCTGCCAGCGTGGTGGGGCGAGGGGGGCCAGCCCCTCCGCCAGACCGTCGGGGGCCAGCAGGTCGGAGCAGATCACGATCAGGCCACCCCGAGGGTGACTCCAGGCGTGCTGTTTGATCACGGCGGCCAGGTTGGTTGCGGGCTGCGGCGTAAGGTTCTCAACAAAACGCAGCATCTCGATCAAGCGGGCCTTGCCCTGGGTCGGCCCGAAGGCGGGCATCACGGCGGGGCCGAAGGGCACAATCTGGAGGCGGTCGCTGTGGGCCAGGGCCAGGTAGCCAAGGGTGCCCACAAGCTGTTGGGCGAGGCGCATGCGCTGTGGGCTGCTTGTCGCCATACTCCGCGAAGCGTCGAGCAGCAGGTGAACATTCACATCCTGCTCGGCCTCACCGAGGCGCAGCAGCACGTGGTTCTGGCGGGCGTAGGCATTCCAGTCAACATAACGCAGGTCGTCACCGCTCGTGTAGGGCCGGTGATCGCTGAAGATGCTGGCGGGGATCTGATGGCGGCTGGGATGTTCGCCGCTGGATGGATTGCCGCGCAGAGTACGCTGAGCCTGGAGGCTCATGCGTTCCATGCGGCGCAGAAACGCCTCGTCAAAGAGCGGCCCTTCGCGCAGAGATGGGGCTTTTTCCTGGAGGGCTTGCCCTCTATGAGATCCGCCCTTACGGCGAAAAATAGTCTTGAACCACATCGCGTAGATCCGTAGGAATGCGCAGGGGGTCGTCGGCAGCCTGCACCGGGTCAGTGCTGGGGTTCGATCCGCCCTGCGAGAATGTGCCACCGTTGCTTGTGCCACCTGCGCTGCTGTTGGCTTGACCCTGGGTTGGGGCAGTGCCGTTGCCCTTGGCATTGAGTTCAAGGGGCACGCCATCAACGCCGAGTCGATCAGACGGTTGCTCGCGCTGCTGGCTAGGTAGGCTTGTATTACCGGCTCCGCCGCCCTGACCCTGGCCGCTCTCCTGGCTCTGACCGCTTCCCTGGGCGCTGCCGGGCTGCTGACTCGCCCCCGGCTGGGCAGCCTGACCGGCACCCATCTGCTCAACCGCGCCCGCCAGATCCTGAAGAGCCTGGGCGGCCTGCGAGTCGTTACCGGACTGGAGCCCGGCGGCGTTATTGCGCAACTGGTCGGCCAGCGCCGGGTTATTCACCTGTACCTGGCTGGCCGCCCGCCGCAGCGCGTTGCCCAGATCGTTGCGGGCCGTCTGCGAAATCTGCCCAACCTGATCGGCCAGGGCACGCAAGTCCTGAGCCGCGCTGGTCACGTTACCCTGATCGAGAGCCTCCGCAACCTGCCGGGTGACGCTCTGGTCGCGCAGGGCGTCGGCGAGGGCGCGGGTCGCCGCCGGGTCGCCGCCGCCGGGGGTTGTGCCCTTGCCGGAAGCGGGGCCAGGGCCAGGCTGCTGACCGCCCGGCACACCGGGCGGCTCCGCCGGGAACGCATTCGCTGGGTTCTGGGGAATGGCTAGGGCGGGCAGGGGTTCGGGCGTGGCCAGCGGTTCGGGTACACCGATACCCACCATGATTGCCATGCCACCAAGGACAATCAGTAGAGCCAGGATCATCGCCACCTCGCTCCAGGGGAAGCTCTGGCGCTGCGCAAGATTGCGGCGGATCTGGCTGATCGCACGGTGCGACTCATCGAGCAGGTAAACCTCAATCCCGGTCGGTTCGGAACCCAACTCCAGGGCTGTGGCGATCTGCTCATTCAGGCCAAAGCGTCGGTCGAACCGCCGGGCTACCTCAACCGCCGACATGCGCGGACGGAGGATGAACAGCGCCCCGCCAACCACGCAACTAAACCCAAGGGCAAAAATCCACTGCCAGGGAAGCACGATGCCGAGGAGCAGGCTCGCACCAAGGCCAAGGCAGCACAGGGAGAGACCCAGCGCCACCGAGCGCACGAGAACACGAACGCCGCGACGCGCCCAGCGGTCGCTGGCGATCCGTTCAAGCTGGATAGGTAGGGAGTTGCGCATGTGACTGCATTGTACCCGGCCTGAGTACGTAGCGTCAACATTGAAGACGAAGAGTCGTCACACATACACTCCTCTAACACCAATTCAACGCTCATCTAACACTCCCGCCCTATACTGTGGCTGTGCCCACAAGGTAATGTGCTAGCAATGTAGACGACATAGACAGTATGAGGAGGAACTCAGAATGGCAATGATTCATTGGAGCCCGTTCCAGGAAGCGATGAGCCTGCGTGAGGCCATGAGCCAGCTTTTTGAGGAGAGCCTCGTCCCAGGCATCCCGGCAGCGCAGAGTGGACAGAGCTTTGTCCCGCCCCTTGACCTGAGCGAATCCCCCGACGCCTATGTGATAGAGGTGGTTGTGCCGGGGATGAAGGCTGAGGATATGAAGTTGACCTTCGAGAACGGCGTGCTGACCATCGCCGGTGAAGTGAAGCGCGAGGAAGAGAAGCAGGATCACAGCTACCACCGCGTCGAGCGCCGCTACGGTTCCTTCAGCCGCAGCATCACCTTCCCTACGACCGTGAAGGGTGATGGGATTGTGGCGAAGCTGGAGCAGGGTATTCTGCATCTTACTTTGCCGAAGGCCGAGGAGGTTAAGCCACGCCAGATCACGATCACTGTGAGCTAGGGAGGAATCAGCACGGGGGCGACGGCGGTGCCGTCGCCCCCGTGTTGATTCCATATCTTTACCCACATCTTTTTTACTGCATTGGCATGCGGTTTATCGGCCCCCCGGCGGGCGACCGCCGACGCCAGAACCGCCCGCGTCGGCGGGCGACCAGCCGTAGGCTCCCGTGGCGCGACGTCAGTCGCCCGCTCTGCGCCCCCCGATGGAGACGTCCCGTGATTGTCGCAGAGATGTGGGTAAAGATATGCTCACGGGGAGAGGGGAGATTTCGCATCGTAAGGAATCACAGGTCACGAATCCTTGCTGGGCGTGCCCAAACTCGACCCCATCGCCGCGCTGAAGATCGAAGATCTCATGCAAGAATTGCGTCGTGAGGTTACAATTATCACCGTGTTTATGCTCATGGACATGGATATGTGGCCAACTAGACAAGCAGGAGAGGCACATAGGCACGACGTATACGCCGCCCCTAGAGCGCCCCTGCGAGGACGTAACCTATGCTTACCCGACGAATCATCCCTTGTCTGGACGTGAAGGCCGGTCGCGTGGTGAAGGGAGTCTCGTTCCTCAACCACCGCGACGCCGGAGATCCGGTGGCGCTCGCGGCGGCCTATAACGAGGCCGGTGCCGATGAGTTGGTGTTCTATGACATTACGGCATCCAGCGATGAACGTGCGATTATGGTCGAGGTGGTCGAACGCACCGCCGCCGAAGTGTTTATCCCGCTCACGGTGGGTGGTGGCCTGCGCACGGCTGACGATATGTACCGCATGTTGCGCGCCGGGGCCGACAAGGTTTCGATCAATACGGCCGCCGTGCTTAACCCGCAACTGATCGAGGAAGGTGCGCGACGCTTCGGTAGCCAGTGCATCATGCTTTCGGTGGACGCCCGCCGGGTCAGTGGGCTGGGCGAACCGCCACGCTGGGGTGTCTTCACTCACACCGGTGCAAACGCCCGACCCACCGGGCTTGATGCGATTGAGTGGATCCGCCGGGGGGTTGAACTAGGCGCAGGTGAGATCTGCATCAACAGCATGGATGCCGATGGCCAGAAGAGAGGCTATGATCTCGAACTGCTGCGGGCGGTGGCGGAGGCCGTGCCGGTGCCGGTGATCGCCTCTGGCGGTGTCGGCTCGCCTGAGGATATGTACCGTGGCGTGGTGGATGGGCAGGCCGATGCAGTTCTGGCTGCGTCGATCTTTCACTTTGGCGAGTACAGTGTGGCTGATGTGAAACGCTACCTCGCCGAGCGCGGGGTGCCGGTGCGGAGGAATGAGCATCGTCTATGACCGGGCGCTGAACGGCATAACGGTGCATATGGTAGGATCCACGGTGAGTACCTTTCCGTCGAGTAGGGGCTTTGCAACAGCCTTGATGTATAGCCCCGGCATCGTTGAGAGAGCGTGTTATACTTGCGCCGTGGGAGGTGTCTTGGTGGCAAGACGTTACAACCACAGATGCAACCACTCGCACCGCGAGGAGCAGCAACGGTACAAAGCCAGGGGCCAGCAAACCACACCGCAATGAGGAAAACACACAACGCCGGAGTGGCGAAATGGCAGACGCTGCGGTCTTAAAAACCGCTGGGGGCAACCCCGTACGGGTTCGAATCCCGTCTTCGGCACCAGCATTGGGATGCGGTAAAACGCCTCTTGGACAAGCTAGCCCTACGGTTTCTGGAAGCCAATCGTGTAGCCAAAGTAGCGGTTTCTGGTTCTGGGCTTTAAGCGCGAAGGGCGAGACAGCGTGCGAGTCTTGTCGGCACTGGCTGAAGGGGTTGGCGTCTGCCCGACGCCGGCCCCTTCGTCATTTCAACTTGTGCCGTGGACGGGCGTTGCGGGCATCTGCCGCTCAAGGTAGGCCAGCGGCAGAGTCGCCCTGGAGGGGGCGATGACGCCCCCCTCCGCCTTGCACTTTGCGGTATCATCTCTTTGCCGAGCTTTCGCCTGGAGAGCCGATAACTGCGCTGATTCGTGTAGGTGGGGAGGCGACCAATGGAACGTACGGACATCCGCTCACGCCTCACGGTTGAGAACTGGGACAAGCTGCCCGAGTCGAAGCTGGAGCTGATCGGCGGCAAGCTGGTCGCCGGCAACAGTCTTGTCGGCAGCCGCTGCCTGCTCTGGACAATCCTCCAGTCGTGCGGGCCGCGAGCCGCGCTGCCTTTCGCCCCGGCCGCCCTATGGCACCAGGCGCTTACCAAGGCGTTTTCCACACCCACGTCGCTCGCCTGGCCTGGCGGGCCGAGCAGCTCGCGGAGTGGGCCGGCGACGCCTACCGCGCCGCCGGCCAGCCAGACGATTGGGCGCGCTACCTGGCGGATGTGCGGGCGACCCACGGGCGCAAGTACAAGCTCATGGGGCTGCTCAAGGGGCTGTAAGCGACACCCCGCGTGATTGCAAAGCTGATCCTGCAAGGAGGCGTGCAAAAATACTGCTCTCAGCACAACGTACGCACGCCTCTACCATCTGATCTGCCAACATGTGCGCTGCTATTGTGCTGGACGCACGACCGCAGTCTCGGGCAGGAACTGAAGCACAGGCAGACCCTATAGCACGGGCACGGCTACCAACCATGACCGAGGTGTGCAATGACCGTCCAGGATGTGACTATTCGTCTCCCGAAGGCGCTCTACGAGCAGCTGTAGTCACGCGCCACGCGGCACCAGCGAACGGTCGCCGATGAGGTGTTAGACGTCCTCACGGGTGCGACCCCCGCGACCGAAGCGCTACCAGATGAACTGGAGCGCGCCATTGCGCAGCTTATCTCTATCGATGACGCCGCACTCTGGCAGGCTGCACGTAGTCATATGCCAACGGATGCTGCCGAGCGTCTGCAAGAGCTCAATCTGAAGCGCCAGCGGGAAGAGCTTGGGGAGGCTGAACAGCAGGAGAGCGACGTACTCATTCGCCAGTACGAGCGCTCGATGCTTGTTCGCGCCCAGGCGGCTGCGCTCCTGAAGCAGCGCGGCCACGATATCTCCAGTATCCTGGTTCCGTAGTGAGCAATGCCTACATCCCCAAGGCGCTGCGCGAGCGCGTTGCAGCTCAAGGACGCTACCGGTGCGGCTCCTCTCACCGTGATCGCGTTCCTCAGGCACGTGCGGAGCCATTCCGCTATCGGATTAATTTCAGTTCTAGAATCAATATACGACTGATCTATAGATAAGTATAAATAGATCTCTTTGTGGTACTATAATGAGTCTATTCAATTCCAATTTCTTGTGCTGTAATACGAACTCGCATTAAGCAGATCAGAACCTGCTGGTAGCTTGTTCACCTCCACATTTACTCTCAGCCACCAGGCTAAGCTTTGGTCGTCTTTTACGTACCAGGCGCAGCCTTTCCGCCTTCCTCGTGTATTTCCTTCCATGGGTTCCGCCTCTGTGTTGTCTTTATCATACTGACACATCTGGGTTGATGCGTGTGCATGACTTCGGGGCTTTGCGTGCGCGCGATTCGTATCCAGATCTACAGACCGCTCTTGCGGTCGCTGTGAGCAGTACAGTTTGCGGCGTTCGTCGTAGGTGCTTCAGCGCCAAGAGGCTGAAGCCGCCACTACGAGCTGTAAACCTGAAACCGAGTACCTGAAACCCTGTCTTCGTCCCTGTAATGCACCATCCTGTGACGGCGGGATGTTTATTTGTTCTCTCTACTTATTTAGAGTAGTTTGCTTCTCGGGAAGGGGGGTGTTAATCAAATATATATTCAAGGACGAAGCGGCTGTAGATCAGCCTGAAGATGTGTCTTTAGAACCACAAGCGCACGAAGCGGAACCGTGGACACAGGCGGGGTGTCGCGCCATCGAAACGGGTATACAGACAGGGACTCGCGCCTCGCCTTGAAATCGGCAGATCTGCATGAAGAACCCGCCCGCGATGAGGCGTCTCACTGTCTCATCGCGGGCGGGATCTTCATGCAGATCTAGCGATGTGAGGAGCAGACGGCGACAGCGCAGTCATTAAGCCCCTCTCCAAAATACCAACCCTCAGCTTTTCTAAATATCACCCCAACCTACAGGTTCGTCCGAGAGCGCGTGGGGGTCGAACCCACCGGCGCGGTTCGTCACCGCGCCCACCCGTTTTGAAGACGGGGGCGGCCACCGGGCCACATCCGCTCTCGCTGCTGATTGTAGGGGTCAGGCATGCGCCTGTCAAATGACGGAGAGTCAGAAATGTGCCAGTTTCGCTGGCACATTTCTGACTCTCCATACGGGTTTTTCGGGCGGTGGTCCTACAGGCGGAAGAAGTCTACCACCTGGCTGCGCTCCTCTTCGCTCGGCATCATCTCGACGAAGGTGACGCGGTGCCAGGGATAGATCACTGCCTGCACTCCGGCGGCGAGGTAGCTTACCGGCTTGCCGTCCCGCTTGCGCATGTTCGTTACCTTGATGTACTGGTCGCTTGGCTGCGGATCCTGGTCGATGTCGGCCAGCATTGGGTCTTCGCCGGTCAGGTGGAGGACTATCGTCTTCGCCACACGAATCTCCTTACAGTGTAGGGGGTAGGGAGGGACGATTCTCTAGGATCCTGTTCCCTATGCAATCTCAAAGCGCAGTATCAGCGTCCCGAACTTTAGCTCGTCGCCGTGAGCGATGAGCGTGGGGGTCTGAGGGGCCAGCCGGGTGCTGTTGATAAAGGTGCCGTTGGAACTGCCGAGATCCTCAAGCATGTAGCCTTTTCGGCTGGGCGAGATGATCGCGTGGCGCCGTGACACCCCCGCATCGTAGCCCCCGTCTAGGCCCAGATCGACGTCGGGGTAGATCCCGCGTTGGTTGTCCTTGCGGCCCACCAGCAGTTCCTCGCCGGACTCAAGGGTGATTCGCCTGCCGCTGTTGATCACGACGAGGCAGATCCCCGATGCCTTTGCAATTGTTGGCGGCGCAGGCACAACCGTGTGTGGTCCATCTTCCACAACGGTGGGGATGCCGTCTATCGTTCGGCTAAGCGCGTTCGTGGTCTCGCGGCGCGGTGCCTCGGTGATCAGCGTGGCACCGCACTCCGAGCAGAAGATTGTGCCGTTCATCTGTTGAGCATTACAGTGGCTACAACGTATCATCGCAATTCTCCCAGCCTCACGCCTCACGCTCCTGAGTCTCGCCACCCATCAGGCCACGTGTCCCGTATTTGATGCGTTTGCGGCCCTCGGCGCTGGTCTGTCCTGAGCGCAGCAGCCGGGTGGCTTCATCCTGCACGGTGTGGGCCAGATCGACATCGCCCACCTCGAACAGGCGCGTACCGGCCATTTGCAGCCGTCGGGAGGCATCCTCGATCCGCCCGGCCGCCACGTCCTGCCATGCTCCGGCCTGGAGCCGGTAGGCTACGAGGCGCTCCAGCCAGTGCTTGACCGTAACATCTACATCGTAGCCTACGCTCGCTGCCTGCCGCACGCCAATGCGCAGCACGACGTTGCCCTCCTGGTTGAGCAGGTTCATGCCGGGCAGGCTGTAGCGCAGGGTCAGCCGAAGCAGCGGGTGATCGCCGACGGCCAAAGATGGTACGACAACCTCCAGCAGAAACGCCTGCGGGTCGCTGCCCGGCCAGTCGCCCAGGTTTGTCGCCCAGACAAGATCTTTCTCTTCGGTGACCGGCACGGTGGCAATAAATGGCCGCACCCG
This sequence comes from uncultured Oscillochloris sp., assembly GCA_903877945.1. Classification (GTDB taxonomy): domain Bacteria; phylum Chloroflexota; class Chloroflexia; order Chloroflexales; family Chloroflexaceae; genus Oscillochloris. The sequence continues at coordinate 8,632 of CAIRFY010000499.1, forward strand.
GTCGAGCGAGCGCAGCCTCGCGCCGGGACGCATCTCGGCGCGCAGTTGCATGTCCTGGGCGAACACCGAGTGCATGCGCTTCACTTCGTCGGTGAAGATCTGGGCGATTTCGCTGGCTGAGGTGATGTATTGTGTGCGGCTGTTCTCGCGGGCCGACATGGTTTCTAGCAGATCCTCGTTCCACTCATTCCCGATGCCGAGGGCGGTCAGTCCCACCCCGCGACTCTGGGCGCGCCGGACGATCTCTACGCAGCGGCCTTCATCGCCGTAGGTCCGTCCGTCGGTGAGCAGCAGGATGCGGCTCACCCCGCGCCCCACCAGGGCGCGCTGAATCTCCTGGAGGGCCAGGGCCATGCCGGTGGCCATCTCTGTGCCGCCGGCGGCCTCGACGCCGCCAATCATACGCTTAAGATCGACCTTGTTGCGGACGCGCTGAGAGGCGATGACGACTTCGGCCCGGTCATTGAACGTGACGAGCGAGAGACAATCATCCTCACTGAGCAGATCGACGATGCGGTTGGCCGCTTCCTTCACCTGCTGGAGCCGCTCGCCGCGCATTGATGAACTGCGGTCAATGACGAGGCAGAGGTTGAGCGGCAGCTTGGGCATGGTTGTCGGCACACCCTGGGCACTTACCTCAAGTAGGACGTAGATCAACTGCTCCTCAGTGACATCAGGAAGCACACTACGGCTCAGGGTCGAACGAAGCTGGATGCCGGGCGCCATGAGATCACCTTTCTGCCATTGGTAGCGACACGACAACAGCAGAGATATTGTCCTCGCCGCCTGCTAGGTTCGCCAAGGCAATCAGCTCGTTGCAGGTGTCCTGGGGCCAGGGGCTTCGCCCAAGCGCCTGGGCAAGCAGCGGATCTTCTACCATCCCCCAGAGTCCATCGCTACAGAGTAGCAAGTGTGAGCTGACCCCGACAGGCTGGTAGATGAAATCCACCATCACCTGGGGCTGCTGGCCGACGGTGCGGTAGAGCTGGTTGCGCAACGGGTGTTCACGGGCCTCGGACGGGTCAAGCTGGCCGAGTTGGATGAGCCGCCCCACGGTCGAGTGGTCGGTGGTGATCTGGCGCAGGCCACCCGGCTCGTACAGGTAGGCCCGCGAGTCGCCAACGTGGGCGATGTAGAGCCCGTGGCCTACCAGCAGGACGGCGGTGCATGTGGTGCCCATGTCCGTCCCCATCGCCTGGGCGGTGTCCCAGATCGCTTGGTTGGCGGCCTGCACCGCAGAGACCATGAGAGGCTGGAGGGACGTACTCATGGTGTCGTCGAGCGCGGGCAGCACCAGTTGACTGAGAATTTGGTGGACAACCGTGCGTACGGCAAGGCGACTAGCAACCTCGCCGCCCTGGTGACCGCCCATACCATCGGCCACAATAAACAGGCCCACCGAGAGGTCGGTGCCCTCGCGAGGCAGGGTGGTGATCATGGTGAAGACGCTATCCTGGTTGTTCTCACGCACCCGCCCGATGTCGCGGGCAGCCATAGCGGACAGGCCCTGGACGGACTGGTGGGCGCTCAGGGTGGGCGCTTCGTCGTCATCGAGCTGGTGCGTCACGTCCATTGGCTCTGTTACCACCTTGGATGGTGGGGCGAGGTGCGGGGATGACGGAGCGACGGAGGCGGCGAGGCGCTTGCGTACATCTTCCGGGTTCATCGCGCCCATAGCGGTCGTCGGCGTCTCGTCATGTGACTGGCTTGCTGGTGGGACAGCATCGCCCAGCGGGGCCGTGGTATCCCACCATGCCGCGTCGTCTGATGCAGCGGCCCGCACGCCCGTGGAGGGTACAGCAGTCGCCGCGCCCTCTGGTGGCACATCGGGGGTGTGGGCAGGCGTTGTTGACGACGCATCGCCCTCGTTCCCACGGAACAGCTTGCGTAAGAATGTCATACCTACCCTTTCAGGGCGTAGACGCTATGATCCATGCTGCCCACATACACGACCCCCTCAGACACCGCTGGTGTCGAGACAATCGCCGCGCCGGTGGGATACTTCCAGATCAGCGTGCCCGCACTCGCATCGAGACAATAGACATTGCCGTCTACCGCACCGAAGTAGACCCGACCGCCCTCTGCGCGGGGCGACGACGTAATCTGGCTGCCGGTTTCGTACTTCCATACCAACCGACCGTTCTTTGCCTCCAGGGCGTAGAGGAAACCATCGACGCCGCCGATGAAGACACGGGTACCAACCACGCAGGGCGAGGAGTTTACGTAGTGGTTGGTGCGAAAGCGCCAGGCCGGCCAGCCACCCTCGGCGTCGAGGGCGTACAGGCTCTGGTCAAGCGAACCGACAAACACCAGACCCTCGCTACAGGTGGGCGACGAGCGCACCGGCTGCTGAGTGCGCTGCTTCCACTTCAGGGCACCGCTGCGCCCCTCCAGGCAATAGACGTGGCCGTCGTCGCCACCGATGTAGATCATTGGCCCGTTGATGCACGCCGACGAGCGGATCGGGTTCCAGGTGCGATACTTCCAGATCAGCGTGCCGCGAACCCCGTCGAGCGCATAGACATGCTGGTCGTCCGAGCCGACAAAGACCACTCGGTCATCGATCCGTGGCGATGAGCGCACTGGCTTTGCGGTGCGGAATGTCCAGCGCAGTCCGCCCCGGCGCATATCGAAGGCGTAGATAGCGCCATCCTCCGAGCCAACGATGACATTATCCTGCCAGACGGCGGGCGAGGAACTGATGCCTCCTCCGGTCGCGTACTTCCAGCGAAATTCGCCCCGCGCTGTATCGAGGGCGTAGAGGTTCGTGTCGTAGCAGCCGACAAAGAGCATCCCTCCGCTCACGGTCGGTGACGAGCGCACCTCCTCTTCACAGGCAAAGCTCCAGAGCAACTCGGTCGTCGCAACGCTCTTCTTTACGGCAGGAGCGACGATCAGCGTGGCAGGTGTGGCCGTGCCCCCGCCGACGCCGACCGCAGCCATGATCGCCCGCTTCATCTCGCCGGCACTCTGCCAGCGCGCGGTCATATCGTACTCCAGCGACTTCACCACCAGAGCCTCCATCTCGGTTGAGACGCTGGGGTTGATCTGGCGGATCGGACGCTCCTGGAAGGTGAAGGGCGTCTCCATGCGCGGGTCGGTGTTGGTCAGCAGGTGGTGCATGGTCGCCCCGAGGGCGTACAGGTCGCCCTGGGGTTCGGCCATACCACGGTACTGCTCGGGCGGCGAGTAGCCCTCGGTGCCGATCATCGTGCCCTTGCGGTCGCTGCGGTTGAGGTTCCGTGCGATACCAAAGTCGATTAGGACGATCCGATCCTCGCCGACAACCATCACATTTGAGGGCTTCATATCGCGGAAGACGATTGTCTCGGGCGTGTGGGTATGCAGATAGCTGAGTACATCGCAGATCTGGACGGCCCATGCCGACACGCGGGCCTCGCTGATCGGCTTGCCGGACTCCTCAAGCACCGACTCCAGATCGCGACCGGGGATAAGCTCAAGCACCAGGTAGATCCGTCCACCCTCCTCGAAGAAATCGTAGACCTTGGGGATCGCCGGGTGTTGGAGAGTGGCCAGCAGACCGGCCTCACGCTCAAAGTTCTTCAGGTTGAGCTGGCGCGTGTGTGAATCGGAGGCGCTCTGCGACATCTCCTTGATCGCGCAGTAGCGGGCCACATCCTTAAACCGCAGGTCGCGCCCACGATAGACCACACTCATGCCGCCGATGCCGATTGGCTCCTCGATCTGGTAGCGCCCCTGGAGCACCGTGCTGTTGCTCAGCATCTGAAGTGCCGCTACTCCGGGGGACTGATCCTCGTCAAAGTGGGGCGCGTGCCGCGATGGCGGGGCTGCGGCGGGGAGTGAGCGCGTGTTATCTTCAATCGGTGCCGACTGGACTCGCCGACTGCTGTCGCCCAACGATGCAGGGGCGGGGATCTGACGCGTACTATCATCGGCGTGGGCAGACGGAATCTGGCGGGTGCTATCATCCGCCGCTGGCGTACCGAGCCCTTTGGTGCCGACTTTCTTGATCAAGCCCATGCGATTCCTCGTAACAGCGTCGGGCGGAAGATACAGAGAGGTGCGGCGTGCGAGTCAGCACGCCTGATGTCCTATTATAGTGACTCCCCACACCTACCGCAACACCCTGCGCGTCAATGCAAAATGCAAAATCGTGTGATCGCCGCTCCGCCCTCACCCCCCCAGCCCCCTCTCCCTGAGCGGGAGAGGGGGAGTCGGACGCATCCTGGTGCGGAATCTCCCCTCTCCCCGTGAGGGAGAGGGGCAGGGGGTGAGGGCCGGAGGGTGACTTTGCAACAGCCCTGTTACAGGCTATGGTACCATGAGTAACCATTGAGGTCGCCCTGCTCGGCCACGGCGAACTTGTACAGA
>CAIRFY010000500.1 GCA_903877945.1 uncultured Oscillochloris sp.
AGGCGGGCGACCAGCCGTAGGCTCCCGTGGCGCGACGTCAGTCGCCCGCTCTGCGCCCCCTGCTGGATGACATCCCATGATAGTCGCAGAGATGTGGGTAAAGATATGCTCACAGGGAGAGGGGGCTGGGGGGTGAGGGCTGATCGGCGACAAACTGTAAAGTATCTGCGAACCTTGTCGAAGCGAAGAATCCCGACCGGGACGCTTCGCTTCGATCAGCGTGACATCGCTACTTATTGCCCCGGAAGTATAGCATAGGCTTCTCTAGCCCCAACCTGTCAGCGTCGTGGCTGGCTCAGCAGTGTACTATCGAGGCTCATGGTCACTGGCCCGTCATTGATCAGGGCGACTCGCATGTGAGCGCCAAAGACCCCCGACTCGACCGGCACGCCCAGGGCGCGCAGGGCGGCGGCGTAGTGTGCCACCAGGGGTGCGGCCACAGCGGGGAGGGCCGCGTCGGTAAAGCCGGGGCGACGGCCCTTGCGCGTATCAGCATAAAGGGTGAACTGCGAGACAACCAGAGCCGCGCCGCCAACATCGATCAGCGAGCGGTCGAAGCGCCCCTCCTCATCGGAGAAGATCCGCAGCCGGGCCGACTTCTCCGCCAGCAGATCGGCCTCAGCCGTGGTGTCGCCCTGGCCAACCCCGAGCAACACCAGCAACCCCGCCCCAATCGACCCAACGATCCGACCTTCGACCTCAACCGATGCCTGAGATACTCGCTGGATAATGGCGCGCATAGCTTACGACTCGGCAAGATGAGCAAACACCAGGCGGCCCGTCTGGGTCTGGTGAAGGCGAGTGACAATAACCTCAGCAGAATGACCGATGAGATGGCGGGCGTCCTCAACAATCACCGGGGTACCGTCCTCAAGATAGCCGACCCCCTGCTGGCGGGCGTTACCCTCATTGCGGATAATCACCTGGAGCCGCTGATCCTGGATCACGGGCGGACGGACGGACTCGCTAAGCTGGTTCAGGCTAAGAACTCTTACCCCCTGGAGTCCCGCAACCCGGTTGAGGTTAAAGTCGTTTGTGATGATTGGGCAGCTATACTGGCGAGCCATCGCGATGAGCTTATCATCCACCTTTGTGGCACCAGAAACCTCTATATTGATCACCTCAATGGGCAGAGGCGAGTCCTTCTGCATACTATTGAGCAGTTCAAGGCCACGGCGACCCTTGGCACGACGCAGATCATCGCCCGAGTCGGCGAGTTGTTGGAGTTCAGCAAGCACAAACCCAGGGACAATCAGGGTACCTTCGAGAAAGCCCGTGTGGACAACGGCTGCGATTCGTCCATCAATGATCGCACTTGTATCAAGGATCAATCGCCGCGTTGGCGGCTTCGCCTCTCTGGCGTCGAGAGTAAGGGCGGGAGCAGTGCGGCCCCAGTGGCGCATCACATCGAAGATGTCGCGTTTGCGAGCGGCGAAGATAGTACCGCCGATGTAGGCCAGCAGGATGGCGGCACCCGTCGGCAAGTAGCGGTTGAGCGGCTCGGGCAGGGATGCGATGGGCACGGTGAGCATCACAGCGAAGATCAAGCCGATCATCACGCCCGCCCCGATCAAGAAGAGGTCGGTAAGGGGGATACTACGTGATCGGCGGAGCAACTCCTGGACGGGCTCAATCGTTAGACTTGGGGTGACAAGCAGGCCCAGCCCGGCACCTGCGAGGAGCAGCAGTTGGGTGGCGAATTGCTGGAGCTCGTTCGGACTCGCGTCGGAGAGCGAGTGTCCGATGGCCCATCCAAGGTACGAGAGGGCGAACATCCCCGCGATCCGTACAAGGAAGTTAAGGCTAACCTTCATAATAAATATCGTAGGGACGGAGGAAGGATGCTACGTGCAACGGTATTCCTCCGTCCCTACGTATGGGCGATCAGATCGACAACATCGGCTAAGGCGCGGGCAGGTATGAGGGTACTCCCGTTGGGGGGACTCACCTGTGAGACGGAGGGCAACACAGCGTGGTGGAAGCCGAGCTTAACCGCCTCGCTGATCCGCCGATCAATCTGGCTGACGCTGCGTAGTTCGCCCGAGAGACCAACCTCGCCGAGGAGTACCATGTCGGCGGCAATTGGCTGATTGCGAAACGACGATGTGATCGCCATTGCGACGGCGAGGTCAGCGGCGGGTTCGCTGATGCGCAGGCCACCGACAATATTGACATAAATATCTTGGTTGAACAACGGCATACCAACACGCTTGGTGAGGACCGCCACCAGCATCAGCAAGCGGTTTATATCAAAGCCATTGGTCGTGCGCCGGGGCTGAGGATTGCTGGTGTTCGACGTAAGGGCTTGCACCTCCACAAGGAGTGGGCGTGTGCCCTCCATCATCACGGCCACCGCCGAGCCGGGCGTACCGACGCTACGTTCAGCGAGGAAGACCGCTGAGGGGTTAAGCACTTCACGCATGCCATCGCCCTGCATCTCAAAAACACCGACCTCGTTGGTCGATCCAAAGCGGTTCTTCACGCCGCGCAGCAGCCGGTACTGGTGGAAGCGGTCGCCCTCAAGATAGAGCACCACATCCACAATATGCTCAAGGACACGCGGGCCAGCGATAGTGCCCTCTTTGGTGACATGGCCGACGAGGAAGACGGGGATGTGCAACTCTTTAGCCATGTGCATCAGGCGCAAGGCACCTTCGCGCACCTGCGAGACGCTGCCGGCGGCGCTGCTCAACTCCTCCAGGTAGACCGTCTGGATCGAGTCGATGACCACGAGCTTAGGGCGCAACTCGCGGATCTGCTCAAGAATGGTATCGAGGGAGTTTTCGGAGAAGACGTAGAGGTCGTCGGCAGTCATCCCAAGGCGCTCAGCGCGCAGCTTGATCTGTTGGGCTGACTCCTCGGCGCTAACGTAGAGGGCCGGGCCAATATCGGCGGCAAACTGGGCGGCCACCTGCGAGAGCAATGTGGTCTTACCGACGCCAGGATCCCCGCCGATCAGCACGACCGATCCGGGGACAAGGCCACCGCCGAGAACACGGGTAAACTCCTCGCCGAGAATGGGGAGGCGCTCGAATCCGCCAACGGAGACATCGCGCAATCGCTGGGGGCGCAGACCAACGACGCCACTCTCACGCACCTTGCCGCTCGGCTGCTTTGTCTCGACCTGCTCAACAAAGCTATCCCATGTGCCACAGTCGGGACACTTGCCCATCCAGCGGCTCTGCTGAGCGCCGCATTGCTGGCAGACGAAGATCGTGCGAGACTTTGCCATAGGCACATTATACCACCCAGAGGGAGAGGCAAACGAATCAATGAGGCGATGAGGCGCTCATATCGCCTCATCGCCTCATCGCCTTCCAGAAGCCATCGGTAGAGATCTTTACACCAAGGCAGGGCTCTCCTCAGGCTGGATCGATCCGGTCTCTTCGGCCTCAATCTGGCGCTGCGAGCGCAGGCGCAGCAGATCGTCCTGCGTATCAATGATGACCATATCGCCGTTCACAAAGCGTGCGGCGAGCAACCCCTCGGCCATGGGATCTTCGATCAAGTTGGTAATGATCCGGCGCAGGGGCCGAGCGCCGAAGGCCGGGTCGTAGCCACGGCGAGCCAGGAGATCAAGGGCGTCCTTGCGCACATCAATCGCAATCTGGTGTTCGGCCAACTGGCGCTGCACCCGCTTGAGCATAATCGTGGTGATCTGGTGGATCTCCTCGGTGGTAAGCGGGTGAAAAATGATCGTCGCATCAATGCGGTTAAGAAACTCGGGCCGGAAAAGCTGCTTGAGGGCGTCGTCTACCTTGCGCCGGGTGTCATCGTTATCGATCTCGTTAGCGTTACCGCCAAACCCGATCCGCGAGGCGCGGCGGATGTGCTCGGTGCCGACGTTGCTCGTCATGATGATGATCGTGTTGCGGAAGTCAACCTTGCGGCCCTTGCCGTCGGTGAGGTTGCCGTCCTCAAGCACCTGGAGCAGCAGGTTGAAGGCATCGGGATGAGCCTTCTCGATCTCATCAAAGAGGACAACGCTGTAGGGCTTGCGGCGCACTGCGTCGGTGAGTTGGCCGCCCTCGCCGTAGCCAACGTAGCCGGGGGGCGAGCCGACCAGGCGCGAGGTGGTGTGGCGCTCCTGGAACTCGGACATATCGATCTTGATCAGCGAATCCTCGGAGCCGAACATGAACTCGGCCAGAGTCTTGGCCAGTTCGGTCTTACCGACGCCGGTGGGGCCGAGGAAAATGAAGCTACCGATTGGCCGTTTGGGATCTTTGAGACCGGCGCGGGCGCGGCGCACCGCCTTAGAGATGGTAACGATAGCCTCTTGCTGACCAACGACGCGACCGTGCAGGAAGTTCTCCATCTGCATGAGGCGGATGGTCTCATCGCCCTTGAGTCGCGTGACCGGGATGCCCGTCCACATGCCAACAACCTCGGCAATATCCTCCTCGGTGACATAGGGGCGCTCGATGGCGCGCTCGTTATTCCCGGTCCCCATCTCGCTCTCGATCTGCGTAATACGGGCCTGCATCCGATCCTCGCGCTCGCGCATATCGGATGCGAGGTCGAACTGCTGATCCTCGATAGCGGCCTCGCGCTCCTTACGCAGCGCCTCCAGGCCACGCAGAGCATCGCGGAGCTGGGGCGGGGTCGCCGAGCGATACATCCGCACACGGGACGCAGCCTCATCGATCAGGTCGATAGCCTTATCGGGAAGCTGACGGTCGGGCACATAGCGTGCAGAGAGCGCAGCGGCAGCCTTAATCGCCTCATCAGAGATCTGAAGCTGGTGGAAATCCTCGTAGCGCGACTTAATGCCGCGCAGGATGAGAACCGTATCCTCCAGAGATGGCTCATCGACCATCACCGGCTGGAAGCGCCGTTCGAGGGCGGCGTCGCGCTCGATATACTTGCGGTACTCATCAAGCGTCGTCGCACCGATAGTCTGAAGCTCGCCACGTGAGAGGGCGGGCTTGAGAATGTTGGCCGCATCGAGGGTCCCCTCTGCGCCACCGGCACCGATGATTGTGTGAAACTCATCGATGAAAAGGATGCAGCGGGTCTCCTTAATCTCATCAATCACCCGTTTGAGGCGCTCCTCAAACTGACCACGGTACTTCGTACCAGCCACCAGGGCACCCATATCGAGGGTGACAACGCGCTTCCCCTTGATGCTATCAGGGACATCGCCCTGAATAATGCGCTGGGCGAGACCCTCGACAATCGCCGTCTTCCCGACGCCGGGTTCGCCGATCAGGGCCGGGTTATTCTTGGTGCGGCGCGACAGGATCTGGATAACGCGCTCAATCTCGTGGTTACGACCAATGATCGGGTCGAGGCGACCAGCCTCCGCCATATCGGTAAGGTCGGTGCCGAGGGCATCGAGGTAAGGCGTCTTCGACTGGCGCTGGGCGGCGGGCTGGCCGGGAGCGGAGCCACGGGTCTCGGTAGTACCGGCGGTGCCGTGACGCAGCACCCGCATCACCTGATTGCGCACCTGTTCCAGAGAGACACCCATAATATCGAGGACACCGGTCGCCACGCCCTCGCCGTTGCGCACGAGGCCAAGGAGCAGGTGCTCGGTACCGATATAATGATGGTTGAGGCGATTGGCCTCTTCAATGGCGTATTTGATTACCTTCTGAGCGCGGGCAGTAAGTTCCTGATCATTGACAGTGGCGCCCTCACCGACGCCGACAATAAACTCAACCGCGCTGCGGGCCTGGGCCAGCTTCACTCCGAGGTCATCGAGTACACGCGCAGCGATCCCCTCGCTCTCGCGGATCAGACCGAGCAGGATATGCTCGGTGCCGATGTAGGGGTGATTAAAGCTGCGCGCCTCCTCGGTTGCGAGCTGAAGCACCTGCTTCGCCCGCTTCGTGAACTTGCTATAGAGGTCAGACATAGTGTTCTCCACGAGCTATCCCTGGCTGGCCGACCATGCGCCACCGGGATCGAGTACAGGCGAACCGATGACAACAGGGGGTGGACACGGACATGGGGAGGCATCGAGAACCCGGCATCCGGGATCCGGTGGTCGGATCTCGGATGCTAAGTATTGTCGGGAAGCTCTACGTGTCGTCATCGGAGTCGTCGGCGTCATCGACCACATCTCCGATTTCGCGGTTCAGGCGGAGACTGAGGCCCATCCGCTTGCGCGCCGGGTCAATCCGAATAATGCGAGCCTGGATCGTATCGCCTTCAGCGACCACCTCTTTGGGGTGCTGGATGCGCTCGTCGCCCATCTCAGATATATGAATAAGACCCTCGATGCCATCCTCGATCCGTGCGAAAGCACCGAACGACGCAAGCTGCGTGATCGTACCCTCGACCACTTGGCCGAGTTGATAGCGATCACCGGCGCGTGTCCAGGGTTCGCTCTGCGTGCGCTTGATCGACAGGGCGATCCGCTTGCGATCCTGGTCAATGCTGAGGATCGAAACCTGGACTTTGTCGCCAGACTTGAGCACCTCGGAGGGATGCTTCACACGGCTCCAGGAAATCTCAGAGAGGTGGACCAGTCCATCGGCACCGCCAATATCGACGAAAGCTCCAAAGTCACACACCGAACTGACGGTACCGGTGCGGACATCGCCCTCCTTCAGCCGAGAGAGCAACTCATCCTTCTTCGACTCGCGGGCCTCTTGGACGGCCTGGCGTTCGGAGAGGATCAGGCGATTACGCGAGCGGTTGATCTCGATCACCTTGAGTTGGAGATCCGTATTGACCATGCGGGCCATATCGGACTGCTTCTGGGTATCAGGGCCACGGCTAATGCCATTGACTTGCGATGCGGGAACGAAGCCGCGCACACCGTCGAGGTTCACCAGAAGCCCGCCCTTATTGTAGTTGACTACACGGGCGGTGAGGACATCGCTCTTCTCGTAGGCCGTCTGAAGGACACGCCAGCTCTTCTCTTGGCGCGCCTTATCGACAGAGAGAATCGCACGGCCCTCTTTATCTTCGGACTGCACGATAAAGACGAGCAACTCACTACCGATATGAAGTGCGGCGCGATCCTCGGCGGGCAGAGACTGCATTTCACGCGAGGGGACGATGCCCTCGGCCTTCGCGCCGATATCGACCAGGATTTCGTCCTTGTCGATCCGCATGATGGTGCCGTCCACCGTGTCGCCGTACTTCAGGTTGCGATAATCGTGAGCAGGATCGCTCAGGAATTGCGCCATAAGTGCGCGCTCCTCAGCTTCCTCCTCATCAATGATACCGTTATCCTTCGGCTCCGGCATGTCTTGCGTGTCTGAGTCGAAGGTAGTGGCCTTACGTTCTTCCATGCGCATCCTTAACAGCAGTGAGCCAGGATCTCTCTACAGCAACCGGGTGATCAACAGACACCCGGTGTCATTATACGCCTACAGGAATCAAAACGCAAGGGATGAGGTCATCAGATATATGGCGTGCTAATGCACTAAAACAGGTTTTTTACGCAGATCTGCGACACTGAGGGTAAGGCATGTTTCAAAATGGGCACATTCAGCTTTACCGTCTTGCGATGAGGCGATGAGGCGATGAGGCGATACGGAGCGCCTCACCGCGTCATCGTTTCGTCGCTGAATTGTCACGCTGGATTGAAACATGCCTAAGAGAAGGTGATGCGTGGCGAGAATAAATCTTATAGCTCAGCAGATGGGTTTTAGCGCCTACTAATGGCAAAAACGCCTGATCGTCAACACATCATCAGCGGCTCAATCTTCACGAAGAATGTAGCCAGCGCCGCGCACCGTCTGGATAATACGATGCTCGCCGTTGGCCTCGATCTTCTGGCGTAGGTAGCGCACATAGACCTCGATGATATTGCTTTCACCGCCGAAGTCATAGCCCCAGACCCGGTCGTAGATCACCTCGCGGGTGAGTACCTGATTAGGGTGGCGCATAAAGAGGTCGAGGAGGTCGTACTCCTTCGCTGTAAGCTCGACGCGGCGGTCGTTTATACGCAGCTCGCGGGCGGCCGTATCGAGGGTGAGGCTGGCGAAGCGAAGGACGTCCGTTTGCTGAGCAGACTGGCGGCGGCGGAGCTGGACACGGATGCGGGCGAGCAGTTCAGCGAAGGCGAAGGGCTTGACGAGGTAGTCATCGGCACCAGCCTCTAGGCCAGTGACGCGGTCAGGGATACCGTCGCGAGCGGTGAGGATAATAATGGGCACATCGGAAGCGGCGCGCAGGCGACGGGCGACCTCGATCCCATCGATTCCAGGGAGCATCAGATCAAGCACAACGAGATCGTGGGACGCTTCGCGGGCGGCGACGAGGCCCTGGGGGCCATCGTAAGCGACCGTCACCTGGAACCCTTCAAGGATGAGGCCACGACGCAGGTAGTTGGCGATCTCCTGCTCGTCTTCGATAATGAGGATGCGCTGCTGCATATCGCCATTGTAACAGGCAGATTTGGCGTGCGCAAGCATTGGCGTTAGACATGGTTCAGAACAGCTTTACAGTGTGGCGGAGACGCGATGAGGCGGAGACGCGATGAGGCGAGGATGCGATAGCATCGCCTCCTCGCCTCATCGCATCCTCGCATCCTCGCCTCCTCGCCTCATCGCATCCTCGCATCCTCGCCTCCTCGCCTCGTCGCATCCTCGCCACACTGTAAAGCTGAAACCTGGCACGTGAAACCTTGTCTTAGAACACATGCAGGGCAAAGGCGATCAGAAGAAGTGCAACTCCCATGGAAATGCCGCTGAAGAGGTAGAGTCCGTATGCGCGCCAGCGGGTGTGGGCCAGCAGCGCCTGCTCGTCGCGGTGGCTGATGATGAAGCGGCGGGCGTTATCGACCGGGTGGCGCATCAACACTGGCTCGCCGTGGTCGTTGGCCACGTAGGCCAGAATGTAGGCGCGATTCCCTAGAGGCAGGGCGTGTTCCTCGCGCCAGATCTGCCGCTCGACATCCAGATCGGCACTGGTGTAGGATTCGTAGCGGGCCACAGTCTCGGGCATGTCGAGAGAGGCCCCCGCCGGGTCTACGGCAATACGACCGGTGGAATCGCGCACGTAGAAGCGGGGCACGTAGTTGTCTTGGTGATCCAGGCTGTGGCCAATGTTCTGCTGACCGCGCTGGCTAACCAGGCTCATCTGCTGGTTCGCACCGTAGCCGTGGGTGGTATAGCCCTGGCGCTCCTGATCCTCGCTTACGGTGTAGCTGTAGGCCACGCAGAGCGCTTCGCTGTAGGGAGCCCGCAGCGGCGGCGTATCGCACTCGATGGTGCCCATCACTTCAACGGCATGGCCGAGGCGACCAGCGCGGTGCAGAGCGACAACCTCGGCGACGCTGAGGGTCTCGGTTTCGCGGATGGCGATCATGCTGCCCTCGCCGCGCCAGGCGACAATGGCGGCGATCACGCCAGCGATGGCGAGAAGTACGGCGATGAAGAAGAACATCGTTGCCTGTTCCCTGTTCCCTGTTCCCTTGTCTTAACACAGCCACCGGGCTGACCTGGTTAAAATAGAGAGGGCTGCGGCCACGTGCGCCGCAGGTATGGATGGGAGGATACAACCCATGCGCGCAGTTCTGGGGAAAATTGGCTACGTGCTGGCTAATGTGCTGGTGATGGTGATCTTACATGGTAACAGCAAGCAATTTTGGCCGAAGGTTCCCTACCTAAGCCTGAAGAACGAGAGTACGTTTGAACACGCCCGGCTGCTCTTCAACACATTGGCGGTGGTGACAGTGTTTCAGGCTCTGCTCGGACGCCTGCCACGCGAGCGTTGGCTAGCCCGTGGCGCGGTTCTCGCAGCGATGCCCTTCAGCCTGCCGGTCGTGATCTTCGTCGGCCAGAAAGTGCTGCGCCTGCGTGGTCAGGCCGCCGAGACGTATAACCTCTCGATGGTACCGCTGCTGCCAATTGTCGCGATGGTGGCCGAGGATGCGATTGTCCAGCGAGCTGGATAGGAATTTCAAAGCCCTCACCCCCCAGCCCCCTCTCCCTGAGCGGGAGAGGGGGAGTCGGATGCGTCCTGGTGCGGAATCTCCCCTCTCCCCGTGAGGGAGAGGGGCAGGGGGTGAGGGGGCACGGTCGGCATAAATTGGCTTATGTGAAAGGTATTGGCCTTAGGCATGGTTCAAACCAGCTTAACAATTCAGCGACGAAACGATGACGCGGTGAGGCGCTCCGTATCGCCTCATCGCCTCATCGCCTCATCGCAAGACGGTCACGCTGAATGTGCCCATTTTGAACCA
>CAIRFY010000501.1 GCA_903877945.1 uncultured Oscillochloris sp.
AGTAACGCTGTCACGCTGAGCGAAGCGAAGCGTCCCGACCGCAATATGGGCTGCCGGGACGCTTCGCTTCGCTCAGCGTGACAGGTCTCACAGCGTTACTTCTGCGGTATTGCCCTTGCCCCTCTATACATCATCTGGAGGATTCTGTGGATCTGTCTCTCCATGTCATCCACGACATTGTCGCCCGCGCCCTGGCTGAAGATGTGGGCACGGGTGATCTGACAAGTATGGCGGCGGTGCCTGCCGAGGTGCGCGCCGATGCCGCCTTTGTACTCCGTGAATCGGCGGTGGTCTGTGGGCTACCAGTGGCCCATGCGGTCTTCACCGCTGTAGATCCGGCCCTGGAGTTGCATGCGCTGCTGCCCGAGGGTACCCACGCCGAGGCCGGAACCACAATTGCCACCGTCTCTGGCCCGGCCCGTGGCCTACTCAGCGGTGAGCGTGTGGCTCTGAACCTGCTCCAGCGCATGTGCGGGATCGCCACACTGACCGCCCGCTATGTCGAGGCGGTGCGCGGCACGAAGGCCCGCATCCTCGATACGCGCAAGACCACGCCCGGCCTGCGCGCCCTGGAGAAGTACGCCGTGCGTGTGGGCGGCGGAACAAACCATCGCTTCGCGCTCTACGACGGGGTGATGCTCAAAGATAACCACCTGGCCATCCTGGCCGCCCAGGGCTTCAGCCTGACCGATGCGGTGCGCCGGGTGCGCGCCTCGGTCGGCCCGATGGTGCGAGTGGAGGTGGAGGTAGAGAGCGTGGGCCAGG
The DNA here is from genome assembly GCA_903877945.1 of uncultured Oscillochloris sp. Classification (GTDB taxonomy): domain Bacteria; phylum Chloroflexota; class Chloroflexia; order Chloroflexales; family Chloroflexaceae; genus Oscillochloris. Next base: position 766 of record CAIRFY010000501.1, read on the forward strand.
CCGCCGTGGCCGCCGCCGCCGGGGCCGATATGATCCTGCTCGATAACATGTCCCCCGACGAACTGCGCGCTGCTGTCGCCGCTATCGCCGGACGGGCCATCACCGAGGCCAGTGGCGGGATCACTCTGTCCACCATCCGCGCAGTGGCCGAGAGCGGGGTGGATTTTATCTCGGTTGGCGCGCTCACCCACTCGGCCCGTGCCCTGGATATTGGGCTGGATATGTGACGTGACAAGGTTCAGCCGGTAATTCTAGCTTTACAGTTTGGCGATGAGGCGATGAGGCGACGCGGTGATGCTACCGCGCCATCGCGTCCTCATCTCATCGCCAAACTGTACATCGGACTGGGCAGACATGCGAAGGGCGTGGGGGCAACACCGTCACCCCACGCCCTCCCGTGTCACGCTATTTCACGCGGAAGTAGGCAATCGCCTTATGATGGCTCTTCACGCCCTCGAAGCTGATCGCGTAGACGCCCAGCGGGAAACTGGGCTTCGTCGTGACCGTAACGATATTTGAGAGTCCATCCTTGCCGGCGGGAACCTGGAACGGTGCCCCAAAAACGGTCTGGTCGGGCGCAGTGATGTAAACGCCGATCAACTCACCGGTGTCGAAGCCGGCGCCGACGGCGACAAACACCGTGCCGCCCACGCCACAGTTCGGCCTGACGGCTGCGCTGTCGCTTTCAGGCACTCCAGGACTCACGCAGGGATCGACGGGTGTGTCGAGGATGGCACGAACCTCGTTGCCAAGCAGACCGAGCATAACCTGGTCGCCGTGCAACTCAAAGCGGCGGCGCTCGAAATACTGCACGGTAAAGACCTGACCCTGGATCGTCTCCTGGATCTCCGGGGTGACCGGGTAGCCCAGCCGTACCAGACCACCGTTCTTCTGCCAGAACTTGGCAAAAGTGCCGCAGATCTGGTGGACGGTAGGGAAGTTGGCGATGCAGCCCGTATCGGGGGACATCTTGTTGCCTTGCTGCCAAGGTCGGCCCTGGAGTTCTAGCATCTGGACACCTAGGCGACCCGTCGTCACCGTGCCGTCGGCCTGGATCTCCAGGCGGTCGCGCTCAAACCATTGCACCTGGATCGTGCGGCCCTCGACAGTCTCTAGGTTCTGGTCGCGAATGGGAAACCCGAAGATCGGCAGGCCGCCGTTCTTCTCCCAGTAGGTGCGAATAGCCCCGGAGATACAGTGGTTGGTTTCAGGGAAACAGCGCTGACCTTGGGCCGAGGCAGTACGAACAGAGACAGTGGTCAGCACGAGTGTCAGCGCGAACAAGACGCTTGTGATAATCGAGGTACGGCGGATCATAAATGGGTTCCTTCTCTCTAAAAACGATGATGGATGAAGGGTTGTTGCCTCCCGATCAGCCGTTGGCGCGGGGGGGGCCGACGGCGCAGCGCAGCAGCACGAACGACGTGTGGAGAAATGTGTACACGGAGACAGCCTGACGCACATGACGTCGAGATTCGATTTAGCTCCTTTCGTGTGGCGATCAACGTAACGAGAAGCTACCGTGTGAGGTTTTTAGTTGTGGAAGGATGCGGTGAATCCCATAATAGCACATGTTATTGGTGATGAATATAGGTGCATATGTAATAAAATCGTTAAGAAAAACCTGTCATAGCTCGCGCCTTCACGGGGCCACACACAACCTGCTGCGGCGGGAACTTCCGCTGCACCGGGGACGTTATAGTGACAAATGTGTTGAACAGACACCCACCCCCGGAGAAGACGATGCGAACGCTAAACATCCTTACCGCAACGCTACTCGCCGCCCTGACACTGACCGCGTGTGCGCGTGCGAGCGCGCCGACCTCTGCGCCCGCGCCTCTCTCGCAGGTCGAGATGGCGGCCCAACCGGCCCCTGGTGCCCCTGCCGCCCTGGAGGGTTCCTCTGATGCCATCGGCGGCGCGGCGAAAAACGCCCCTGCCAGCCAGGTCGTTTCTCAGCGCATGGTGATCAAGACCGCCAGCATCTCGCTTCAGGTCGACCGCGTCTCCGCTGCCGAGGCCAGCATTCGTGCCCGCGTCGATCAGCTCGGTGGCTACGTGGTGAGCGTGCAAACCAACGGCAGCGGCGATGCGCAGACATCCACGATCACCTTCCGCGTGCCCTCGGACACGTTTGGCTCCGCCCTCGCAGATGTCGAGGGACTGGCCCGCAAGGTACTCTCGCGCACCGTCGGCGGCGACGATGTCACCGCTGAGTTTGTTGACCTCGACGCACGTATGCGCAACCTGGGAGCCACACGTGACCGGTTGCTGGCCCTGCTCACCAAGGCCGACAAGGTCGAGGACGCTCTCCAAGTTAATGTCGCCCTCACCGACGTGCAGGGCCAGATCGAGCAGATCCAAGGGCGTATGAAGTACCTCAAGGAGAGCGCCGCCATGGCCACCATCACCGCAGACCTTCAGCCGGTGCCGCCGACCCCGGCGATCATCCCGGAGTCGGGATGGCAGCCGATGCGCGTTGTGAGCAGCGCGGTTGGCTCGCTGATCGGGTTTGGGCAGGGCCTGATCGAGATCGGTATCGTTCTGCTGGTATGGCTGCCGGTGTGGCTGCCGCTGCTGCTGCTGGCCCGCTGGGGCTGGCGTCGCCGGGGTGACGCGGTGACGCGGTGAGGGGGTGACGCGGTGACGCGGTGACGCGGTGACGCGGTGAGGGGGTGACGCGGTGACGCGGTGACGCGGTGACGCGGTGAGGGGGTGACGCGGTGACGCGGTGACGCGGTG
>CAIRFY010000502.1 GCA_903877945.1 uncultured Oscillochloris sp.
CAAAATGCAAAATGCAAAATGGGCCGCTCTTCAATGCAAAATGCAAAATGCAAAATGCAATTTGGGCCGCTCTTCAATGCAAAATGCAAAATGCAAAATGGGCCGCTCACACTTTGCATTTTGCACTTTGCATTTTGGCAATAGACATGGTTCGCAGGTACTTTACAGTTTGTCGCCGATCAGCCCTCACCCCCCAGCCCCCTCTCCCTGAGCGGGAGAGGGAGAGTCGGACGTATCCTGTTGCGGAATCCTCCCCTCTCCCCGTGAGGGAGAGGGGCAGGGGGTGAGGGTCGCACAGAACTGTAAAGTAAATTTGCTAATTCTGAAACCATGTCATACCGCAAAAATAACGCTGTGAGGCGTCCTGTCATTCTGAGCGAAGCGAAGAATCCCGGTCGGGAACCTCGCTTCGCTCAGCGTGACAACGTTACTTCTGCGGTGTTGCCATTTTGCATTTTGCATTTTGCATTTTGCATTCTGCATTACCTCTTCCCCTGCAGCACCTTACGAATAGCGTGGATCAGGCTATTGGCGCTCGGCTTTGAGGCTGCCGAAAGATCCTTGGCGTAGGGCAGGGGCACCTCCAGGCCGGCCACCCGCTGCACCGGCGCGTCCAGGTAGTCAAATGCTTCCTCCTGGATGGTGGCGGCGATCTCGGCGGTGATCCCGTAGGAGTACCAGTCCTCGGCGATCACCACGGCGCGGTTGGTGCGCTTCACCGACTCGATGATCGTTGGTCGGTCGAGCGGGCGCAGCGAGCGTAGGTCAACAACCTCCACACTGATGCCCTCTTGCTCCAGGCGCTGGGCGACCTGCATGGCCACAGTGGTCATGCGCGAGTAGGAGATCACGGTGACATCGCTGCCCTGGCGCTTCACCTCGGCCAGGCCAATCGGCACAACATAATCATCGTCCGCTGGCACCTCGCCCTTGGTGTCGTAGAGGGACAGGCTCTCGATAAAGATCACTGGGTCATCGTCGCGGATGGCGGCGCGCAGCAGGCCCTTGGCATCGTAGGGGGTGGCCGGAGCGACTACTTTGAGCCCAGGGCAGTAGGCGAACCAGTTCTCGAAGCTCTGCGAGTGGGTCGCGCCAAGCTGACCAGTGCCGCCGGAGGGCGTGCGAATCACCAGTGGCACGCGCACCTGACCGCCGAACATATAGTGGATCTTCGAGGCATGATTAACCACTTGGTCAATCGCGACCAGGATAAAGTTAATCGTCATGATCTCGACCACCGGGCGCAGGCCGAGCATCGCCGCGCCGATGGCTAGGCCAACGAAGCCCTCCTCGGCGATGGGTGTGTCCACCACTCGGCGCGGGCCGAACTCCTCAAGCAGACCCTCGGTAATCCGGTAGGAGCCCTGGAAGAGCCCGATCTCCTCGCCCATGAGCAGGACGTTCTCGTCGCGGGCCAGTTCCTCGCCCAGCGTGTCGTTGAGGGCCTGGCGGTAGGTGATGATAGGCATATTCCATCCTCGTAGGGGCGAAGCATTCGCCCCTACATGTCACCCCGATTTATCTTCACCGCACGAATCGCGTCCTGCGCATCGGGGGTGTTTGGCACCGGGGTGGCGTACATAAAGGTGTACATATCCTTAACCTCTGGCTCGGGGCTGCCGTTGGCGAAGTCAATGGCCTCTTGTACCTCCTGATCCACCAGCGCGGCGGTCTCTCTGAGGAAGGCATCATCGACCATGCCGTTGTCGTGGAGTATCGCCCCAAAATTACGCACCGGGTCGAATGCCTCACGCCCACGGCGCACGGCGTCGGCATCGCGGTAGCGGTCGGCGTCGATCACCGAGTGGCCACGGAAGCGGAAGGAGGTCATTTCGAGGATAGCTGGCTCACCCTCCTGCTCGGCCCTCTGGCGCAGACGGCGCACCGCATCACGCACCGCCAGCACATCGGTGCCGTCGATTCGCTCACCGTGGATGCGGAACGATCCGCCCTTCTTATAGAGGTCTGGCTCTGACGAGCCATTCTCCACCGACGTACCCATGCCGTAACCGTTGTTGACGACGAAAAAGAGGACAGGCAGCTTCCAGAGCTTGGCTAGGTTCAGCGACTCGTAGAAGGCTCCGATGTTGGTGGTGGCGTCGCCCATCTGGGCCACGACAACGCCGGGCTTACCCTGGTACTTCAGGGCGTAGGCCGCGCCCACCGCCAGGGGCACCTGCCCGCCGACGATGGCGTAGCCGCCCATGAAGTGGGCCTTTTCACTGAACATGTGCATCGAGCCGCCGCGCCCGCCCGCCACGCCGGTCTTCTTGCCAAAGAGTTCGGCCATAATCGCGGCGGGATCTACGCCACGGGCCAGAATATAGCCGTGTTCGCGGTAGTTCGTAAAAATGTAGTCATCGGGAGTGAGGGCGGCCATCAGGCCCACGATAGTCGCCTCCTCGCCGAGGTTGAGGTGGCAGTAGCCGCCGATCTTCGCCTTCACATACATCTCGCTGGTGCGCTCTTCGAAGCGCCGCAGCAGCAGCATCTGGGAGTAGTAGTGCCGTAGCGTCCCGACATCCTCGTGGTCAAGGGCAGCCTGTACAGCTTTCTCATCCGCCATAGATGTATCCTTCAAATACCAATATTTTTCGAATAAGGGATCTTCCGCCGCTCAGCCCTCACCCCTCAGCCCCCTCTCCCTGAGTGCGAGAGGGGGAGCCGAGCTCGTCTTGATGAGGAATCTCCCCTCTCCCCGTGAGGGAGAGGGGCCGGGGGTGAGGGCTGTTCGGCTGCCAAGGCAGTTACGTAAACCGCTCGGTATCGGACCAGAGCATCTCCTGCTTGCCGATCATCACCGTGTCGTTCTCCTGGAGTCCGGCCTTCAGCAGGGCGTCACTGATGCCGGTGGCGTCGAGAACGCGCTGGACACGATCCACGGCCTCGGGTTGATCGAAGTTGGTCATGGCCACCAGGCGCTCGATCTTCACACCACGCACCCGCCAGTGACCGCCCTCATGTTCGATGTTGTAGATGTTGGGATCAACGACGGGGACGCCCCACTCCAGGTCGGGCAGATCGTCGGCGATGGGCGCGACAAGCATGGTAGGCAGTTCGCGCAGGCGTTCGGAAACCCGGCGCAGCAGGGATTCGACGCCCTCGCGGGTAGCGGCGGCAATCGGGATAATGTCAGCCTGATCGGCGGGAATTTCGCGGCGCAGCCGCTCCAGGTTGTCCTGGGCCTCGGGCAGATCGAGCTTGTTGAGGGCCACGACCTGAGGGCGCTCGGCCAGTTCAGGGCGATACTGGCGCAGCTCGGCGTTGATCTGGTGGAAATCGTCGAGCGGGTCGCGCCCGTCCACCCCGGCGGCGTCTACCACGTGGATAAGGACGCGGGTACGCTCGACGTGGCGCAGGAAGTCGTGGCCAAGGCCGATCCCGGTATGGGCACCTTCGATCAGGCCGGGAATGTCGGCTACGACAAAGCGCTCGTAGTCGCCCACCGTCACCAGGCCAAGGTTGGGCTGGAGCGTGGTGAAGGGGTAGCTGGCGATCTTGGGCTGGGCGGCGCTGATCACCGAGAGCAGGGTACTCTTACCCGCGTTAGGAAAGCCCACCAGGCCCACGTCGGCGATCAGCTTCAGCTCAAGCTCAATCGTCAGATCCTGGCCGGGCTCGCCGTACTCAGCGATGCGCGGAGCTTGGCGAGTGGAGGTGGTGAAATGGACGTTGCCCAGGCCGCCCTTGCCGCCACGGGCGGCGAGCAGACGCTGGCCGGGGATGGACATGTCAATTTCGTAGGCCACGCCATTAATCACGGTGCGGGCTACAGTGCCAGGGGGGACGCGCACCACCAGATCCTCACCGTGGGCACCGTACATCTTGTTCTTCTGGCCGTGACCGCCGCGATCAGCGGTAAACTTGCGTTCAAAGCTAAAGTGGAGCAGCGTATTCAGCTCGGGGTCGGCCACAAGATACACGTGGCCGCCGCGCCCGCCGTCGCCGCCATTGGGGCCGCCACGCGGGATAAACTTCTCGCGGCGGAAGGTGGCGGCACCGCTGCCGCCGTTACCGGCGCGCACGCTGATCGTCGCCCGGTCGAAAAAATCATTCGCCATAATACTATCTCACATCATAAAAAAACTCGGGGGCGGCGCAGCCACCCCCGAGCGCCCACGGTTTGTAGGATGTTACGCCTTGCTTTCGCCCTCGGCCTTGTCGTTTTTGGATGCGTCATCGTCACGCACAGCACTCTTGAACTCTCGGATGCTGTTACCGAGCGCCCCGCCGATGCCAGATAGGCGTTTCGCACCGAAGACTGCAACAGCGATCAACAGAATGATGAGGAGCTCGGGCCAACCGATTGGCACAGGCATCTCCTTTCAGCTGGATCCGCTGTCCGCGTATTTCCAGGCTGAATAACTATTACGTGAAGACCTTCACGGGCTATGGGGAACTCTGTTTGCATTATACCCTAGCAAGAGGGCGTGTCAACACGGCTTGTTCATACGCCCGCAGGGTGCGCTCGGCGGTGGTACGCCAGGTGAAGGCGGTCGCTCGGCGTATGCCGCGCTCGGCAAGGTCGGCGTGCAGCTCGCGGTCGTTCAACACACGGGCCAGGGCGTCGGCCAGGGCGTCGGCGCTATACGGATCCACCATCAGCCCCGCATCGCCCACCACCTCGGGGATACTCGATGTATTGGATGTCACCACGGGGGTGCCGCAGGCCATCGCCTCCAGCGGGGGCATGCCGAAGCCCTCATAGATCGAGGGGAAGACAAAGACGGTGGCGGCGGCATACCAGAGCGGCAGTTCGTCCTCGTCGAGGTAGCCCACAAACGTCACCTTATCGCGCAAACCAAGCGTATCGAGCCGCTCAAAGATCGCGTCGTAGAGCCAGCCCTTGCCGCCGCCCACCAGCAGGGGCACGTCGGGGAAACGGCGGGACACCTCGGCGTAGGCGTCGAGCAGGGTGGTCAGATTCTTACGCGGCTCCAGGGTACCCACATAGAGGACAAAGCGCTCAGGTAGGCTATGGCGGGCGCGGAAGGCGGCCAGGGTGGCGGGCGCGGGCGGGCGGAAGTGGGCGCGGGCGGCGTTGGGCGTCACCACCACGCGCTCGGCGGGCACGCCGAGGATGCCAACCACCTCGCGCTTGGTATGCTCGGAGACCACCAGGATGCGCGCGGCGCGGCGGGCGCTCATGCGGGTAGCGAAGTCGAGGTAGGCCCGGTTGTAAGCCCGGAACGTCTGCGGAAAGCGGATGAAGGCCAGGTCGTGAATGGTGACGACGCTGGGTACCGGGCAGCGCAGCGGCACAACGCTGTGGACACCGTGGAAGACATCGGCCCTAGAAGCGCGCAGCAGGATCGGAGCGATCAACTGCTCCCAGGGGATGCGGACACGCGGGTTAATTGTTGGCAGCAGACTCGGGCGCACCCGAAAATTTGCGGGCAAACCAAGGGCAGCCGCATCGAGCCCACGGGTTGTATAGATGTCGTAGACGTTCTCCTGGTCGATCTGCCCGAGCTGGGCCAGGGTCTGCTCGACATAATGCGAGATTCCGGCGCGGCGGAACGAGCGGGTATGGGCGATCAGGTGGGCGTTGACGGCGATACGCATAACTTCTTAGTAGTCGTGGTGTACCACGAAACCCCAGTTGGAGACGGGGTAGTAGATCAACCACGCCTGGCCGACAACCCGGTCGAGGGGCAGGGCGTCCCACTCGCGAGAGTCGCTGCTATTGCCCCGATTATCGCCCATCACAAAAATCTTGCCCTCGGGGATGACAAACGGGCCATTGCCGCAGACCCGGCTGCCGATGCATGCGGTTGCGGCACTATTGATGTAGGGTTCACTCACCTGCACGCTGTTGACAAAGACCTTACCATCGTGAATATCGAGAGTATCGCCGGGCAAGCCAATCACCCGCTTGATATAGTCTTTGCTCACATCACGTGGGTACTCAAAAACCAGGATGTCGCCACGGAGGGGCTGGTGGAAGGGATAGACAACCTTCTGGGGCTGGGTTTCCTGGCCGGGCAGCAGGCGGAAGGGTGCGTTCAGATCAAAGTGGAAGTAGACCAGCTTATTGACCAGGATATACTGGCCCGTGTGCAGCGAGGGTTCCATGCTTGTCCCCTCGATCTTAAAGTTCTGGACGATCCCACGAACGATGAAGAAGACGAGCAGAATGAAGATCGCGGTTTCAACCAACTCGCGGACGAGGCTGCGGACACGCATGGGCGGGGCTTCATCGGGCTGATCTTCGGGGATATGTTCCCATGATCCGTCGGTGGCGGGTACGTCGGCAGGGGATACCTGCATCCCGAACTGGCGGCGCGGCGGTGTCTGATCCATGGTATCCTTAGGCGCAGTGTTCGGATGCGGTGTTGCACTACACCTGCTAGCAGGCAGCGTGTATAGCCGCCGGTGGGAGCGTTACCCCCAAAACTCCCCAGCATTATACCCGAAGGATTCGCAAAACGCTAGACTTCGCCTGTTCCTAGGAGCTTGCATGACCACGCCTCTCGCTGAACTTCTAACCCCGAGTAATGACGGGGCTTTTCATTGCGCAGCATGTCAGTGGCGCTGCGCCCTCCGTCCAGGGGATCTGGGCCATTGTCAGGTGCGGGTCGCCACTGAGGAGGGCATCAACCTTCTGAACTTTGGGCTGATCAGCGGCGCAGCCATTGGCCCGGTGGAGGATCACCGGCTGTGGCACTTTTTCCCCAACACGCTGATGCTCTCGATTGGCGGCTGGGGCTACGCATCGACCACCGACCAGCAGCGCGGCCCCTACGCCGCTATTCCTACAGACCCCGCCAAGCAGCGCCGCCTCGACGCCGAGCGGGCAGCGAACTTCGCGCTTGAGAAGCTCTGTCGCGGGGTGGTCTGGGCCTATGGCGAGCCGGCGGTTTCGCACGAGTACGTCCTTGCCCTGCTCCAACTCAGTCGGGCATCCAGCCGCGTTACGGCCCTCTGCACCACCGGCGTGCTTACCCCCGAGGCTCTGGAGGCGTTTGCGCCCTACCTCGACGCAATTAGCTTCGACCTGCGCGGATTCAGCGATGCCTCGTATGCCCGCCTCGGCGGCATCCCGGACTGGCGGGCGTGTCTGGCGATCATTGCCGAGGCCCACGCCCGCTTCCACTGCCATATCGAGGTGAGTACGCGCATCCACAATGGGGTAAACGACAGCCCCTATGAACTGCGCGAACTGGCCGCGTGGATCGTCGCGAACCTGGGCGACCACACGCCCTGGCACGTGATCCCCGGAGATGCCGGTAGCGAGACGGCGTCCTCGGTGGTGCGGGCCAAGCGCATCGGCCACGAGAGCGGGTTACACTATATTTACGCTGCCGAGGTCACCCAGGCCACCCGCTGCCCTAGTTGCCAGGCGACGCTGATCACCCGCATCAACGGCGTGGCTCGCATGGTTGGCCTGAAGGATGGAGCCTGCGAAACCTGCGGCCACGACGCGCAGATCCAGCTCTCGATCTTTAAGCAGCGCGCAGATAGGGAAGAAGGAAATCGCCTGGTTTGAAGCGTGTCTGAGGCACAATACCTTTCACATAAGGAATCTGCCGCCGCACAGCCCTCACCCCCCAGCCCCCTCTCCCCGTGAGGGAGAGGGGCAGGGGTGAGGGACATCGTCTACGGGAGGGTATGCATGGGAGGGCCGCGCTCCCCTGGCCCTCCCTTTTCTGTACCGGGTGAGGCTCTATGTCCAATGCCACCGTGCGTACCTCCCCAGCCAATTCACATGTCGCCGCTGATACGTTGCGTTCTTGGCAGCACACGACGTTTGATCAGGTTTTGCGGTTATTTGTGATGATGGCAGTACCAGCCATTATAGCTGATGTGATTTTATCCTTTCATGCCCACCGTGACATATGGGCGATCTACAGCATCATAGCATTCGTTATCCTGACGACACTGGCTTTTACCCGTGGACACTATCAACTGCGTACCACGCTGATCATTGGCCTCTTTGCGACCTACATGGTGGCGACCCTGCTCTATGTAGGGCTGGTCGGGGCCGGTCGTCTGCACACGCTGTTCCTTGTGTTTCTTACGACGCTCTTGTTGCCTCCACGCCGGGCCATCGCTGTCAGTACCTGCATCGCCCTCGTGGTTATTGTGATCCTGGGTGGTATGGCCGGCGGTCTGATACCGATGTCTCCCAACGTCTCGGCCCGTGCGGTGGAACCTCAGACAATCATCGTGAACCTCCTCACGCTGCTGATCTTTATTGGCTCCACAACCTGGCTCATGCTCTCGCTGATTGCACGGCTGTCGCACGGCCTGAATGAGGCAGAGTCCGCACTGGCCGAGCGCAACACCCTCAACAGTCGGTTGGAAGACCTGGTTGCTGAACGCACCGCAGACCTCACCCATCAACTCGCACTCCAGCGTGCGCTGGCGGGTTGCTCGCGGGTGCTGTTGAGTCGTGGAACGACGAGCGAGGCATATCAGACGGCGATCTCCGAGGCGCTTGCGATCATTCTTGAGGCTGTCGGTGGCGACTATATTGAAGTGACGCAGTACATAGGGAATGAATACAGCCCAGAGAATGTGTTGCGCTCGTACCGCATCCTCGCGAAAGCGCGAAGGCCGGGGGTTCCGGCAAAGCGTTGGATGAGCCGAGAAGAATGTGTTGATATGCCGTTGGCCCTGAATGTGTGGCAGGCAGGCGGCGGATCGTTCAATGGCCCGCTCGTCGGGCGCTTTCCTGAACACCCGACCTATCATCGCTACCTTGATGATAATCATATTCAGTCGTCCTTCATCCAATCGCTGCATGTTGATGGTCAAATCTGGGGCCATATCCTGATCATCGACTACACCGAGATGCGCTCCTGGGACGATGCCACCGTGCAAGCTATCCAGACCGTCGCTGATATGATCGTCACCTTCACCGAAGGCTGGGACGCGGCGCGGGCACTTCAGAAGCGTGAGTCACAGCTACGCATCGTCGGCGACAATATGCCCAATGGCTTTATCTACCAGTATTACTGCGATCCCGATCTTCGTCCGTCGTTCATATATCTGAGCAGTGGCGTCGAGCAACTCTGGGGGGTAACGTCCGCTGAAGGGCTTGCCGACGCCAGCGCGATCTATCAGACGATTCTTGCCGAAGATCAGAACCGTCTGCGCACGGCACATCTAGTCTCGATGCAGCAGATGAGCGTCTTTGCCGAGGAGGTCTGTCACCTTCTGCCTGATGGCGAGGTGAGCTATGCCTATCTCTGCTCGCGCCCGCGCTACGAGCCTGACGGCAGCATCATCTGGGATGGTGTAGCGATTGACATCACCGAACGCCAGCAGGTTGAGGCGGCACTGGTACACGCTAAGGATGCCGCCGAGGTGGCCGATGCGGCAAAGACCGCTTTCCTGGCCAATATGAGCCATGAGATCCGTACTCCGCTTAACACTGTTATTGGTGTGACCGATCTTCTGCTGAATACCGATCTTTCATCACTACAGCGTGACTACGTTGCAACGATCAACACCGCCGGACAATCGCTGTTGTCGCTGATTAGCGATGTTCTCGACCTGTCGCGGATCGAGGCCAGACACATGGAGATCGATATGCAGCCGTTCGATCTCTCCGATTGTCTGAATGCCGCCCGCGATCTCATGGCTCATGCCGCCCATGCGAAGGGGTTACATCTTACGTATCAGATCGACACGGGCATCCCCGCTGGCATCATTGGTGACGCGGCGCGGCTGCGGCAGGTGGTGATTAACCTGCTCTCAAACGCGGTAAAGTTTACAAGTAGTGGCACTATCGATCTCACGGCTCATGCCTCGCCACTGGATGCTGATCGCCATCTGGTTGAGATCGCCGTGCGCGACACAGGAATCGGGATCAGTCAGGGTCACCAGCACCAGATCTTTGCTCCCTTTACGCAGGCTGATCGGTCAACCGCACGCCGCTACGGCGGCTCGGGCCTGGGTCTGGCGATCTGCCGACAACTCGTTGACCTGATGGGCGGGCAGATTCATCTGGAGAGTACGCTCGGTATCGGCTCAATCTTCACCGTGACGATCCCCTTCACGAGTGCGCCGCCTCCGGTCGATACGACCATCAAGCGACGCGACCATGTCATGTTGCCGCTTGACTCGCTGCGCATCCTGGTTGTTGAAGATAATCCGATCAACCAGAAGGTGACGAGTGAGTTGATCACCTTCCTCGGGCATATGGTGACCGTCGTGGCAAGCGGGCAGGCAGCCATTGATGCGGTGACAGGTGCGACGTTCGATGTCGTGATAATGGACATACAGATGCCGGAAATGGATGGCGAAGAGGCGACACAGCGCATCCGTAGCCAGGGGACAACGATCCACCAGCCCTCGATTATCGCCCTGACGGCAAACGTGATGCCGGGTGATCGGGAGCGCTGCCTGCGGGCGGGGATGAATGACTACCTGAGCAAGCCGGTGCGATCCGTCGATATACAGCGGGCGCTGTCCCACGTGGCCTCTCCGCTGATCATGTGGGACACGCTAAACGTCTTCCTCCACTCCTTCGGGCCAGACCGCGCTGAGTCACTCAAGGAAGTTGTACAGCTATTTGAGCAGGATATTCGCGCCCAGCTTAACAAGTTGGAAACCGTCATCGCCTCCGCAGATCCTATGCAGGTGCGTAAAGAGGCGCACCGCCTGCGCGGCGGCTACCTCCAAATTGGCGCATGTGGCCTGGCTGAGCAGTGCCATCGGATTGAGCAGATCGACGCCACTGCCGATCTGCCTAGACTGGCACACGACCTGTGGGACTGCTATGAGCGCACGCTTGTGGCGCTGTGCCGTTGATACACGTAAGGGCGGGTTTTAGCAGGGCGTGTGCAAAGTCACCCTCCGGCCCTCATCCCCTGCCCGTCTCCCTCACGGGGAGAGGGGAGATTCCGCACTAGGATGCGTCCGACTCCCCCTCTCCCGTTCAGGGAGAGGGGGCTGAGTGGCGATCACACGACTTTGCAACAGCCCTGGGGTAGCAGCCCTTCCCCCGATCTGGATGGGATTACCGCACGACCAATGGCACGTACACGCGCTGGATCTGAAGGGTTGAGTCGACGCGGAAGCTGAGGGTCTGCGCTGGCGACACATTCCCTGCGGTATCGACCGCCATGTAGTGCAGAGTGTAACTGCCGTCAACCAGGCCGGCCACGGTAAACATGCTGCCCGGCTCGTCGATCCAGGTTATCCCGTCGAACGATAGGCGCAGCTTTGCCACGCCGGTGCCGCCCTGGTCGTCGGCGGCGATGGTGATGCCGTGCAGTTGCGGGAACGTAGAGACGAGGTGGGTATCGACTTCCGTGTCGCGCCCGCCCAGCCCGTCAATGATGTCGCCGAAGCTGGTGGTACCCGGCACCTTCATGCTGTAACCGGCCAGCGCCCCCCCGCTGCGCTCAAAGTATTTGAACGAGAGAACGTGTCGACCCGCCGTCAGGTTGATCGTCCCGGTGAGACTGTTGGTGACGTGAATGCCGGTGTTCATCACCACCGCTGTGCCGTCTACCCAGAGCCACGATCCGTCATCGCTGGTGGTCTGGAAGGCGTATTCCCCCGCTGTCGGCGCGACGAAGATGCGACTCTGTTCGATGATAAAACTGTCGTTCAGGTCGGCCACTGGCCCGCCCTCGCCCCAGTCGGTTAGCGCGCCGCCCCATGCGAAGCTGCCAGCCAGGGTTCCCCGCACCACCGAAAGCGGACTCTGAGTGCGGGCCAGGAGGTTGTCGGGGACGCTGCCCATGCGGTAGACGTAGGCCAGGGGCCGCAACTGGCTGTCGTAGCTGATCGGGGTGGGGGGGAGGAGTTCCTGCGTAATGGTGATCGTCTTTGAGAAGAGGTTGGTGGCCGCATAGCTCACGTACTCCTGAATAGCCCCGGCGTGCAACGTGACACTGCCCGGCACGCGGAAGCGCAGGTACCCCACCACCTGGCGCGTCTCGTCAGGGGCCAGGCTGCCGTTAAGCCCCCAGCGCCACGGGTAGCCGCCGTTGTTGCCGCTGCACGTCGGGGCACGTGCAGCCTCCCCTGCGCCGAGCATCACGCGGAAGCGCCCGGCCTCCTTTGGGTAGGCCGCGTAGCTCTGGCCGGTAGCCCCCAAGAAACATTCGCCCTCGTCGTAGACGTAGCTGTTGGCCAGGTCGAAGCTGGCCAGCGAATCAGCTTTTGTCCCCGCTTGCGGGTCCTGACTCTCAATCGGCGTGGTGCCGTTGTTGCGTACCGTGAACGTGACCTTCAGCAGTTCGTTGGCCGCCACGCTATCGCGGTCGTACTGCACGTTCAGCAACTCGATGCTCTGGCTGACTTGGATCTCTGGCACCCACTTCACGCTGTCGAAGAAGATCGCCCGCCCCTGGCTAAAAGGTTCGCCAGTGATGTCGCTCAGCGTTACCGATCCGACCTTTCCGGCGGCGAAGCTAAAGACGCCGAGGGATGCCCACTCATCGCCCGTGTTCTGGTCAATCGAGACATCGTAGTCCTGATTGGCGTGGATATGGTAGCGGGCGCTTGTGGTGATGGCCGCGATCCCACCACAGCCCTGGGGGATGTGGGCGAATACGCGGTAGCTACCGGCGGCGGGCAGGTTCGGCGTCCAGGTGGCGCTATTGGTGCTAGGTTCGTCGCCCGCCAGCCCACTCGTGGTATACGTGTAGAGGCTGTGTCCGCCATAGCCGCAGGCGGCATCGTGCCAGTTCGTGGTACTACGGGTAAACCCGGCCTCTAGCTCGTCGATATTCAGGTCGCCATCGTCGGGCAACGTGGGTGGTGGATCAACCACGCCGTTCATGCGGGCTTGGACGCGCTGACGGATACCGGGCAAAATGTTGAACAAACTATTGCCGGGGCATGTCGTGTGGCCGGGCGTCACCTGGCGGTGGCCGGCGACATTCGGCACGATTGCGCCGGGGTTCAAGGGCGCGCAGTAGGTCGAGTGGTCACAGCCGTAGTAGTAGGAACTACCCAGCGGATCGATCCGCTTTTGCTCGCCCTTCCACGCCAGCAGATCCACCAGGCTGCTCGCGGCGGCCTGGGTCGGCTCAACGCTCGTGTAGGTGCCGATCACCACCACGCCCATCGAGCCATAGTTTGCGGTATCGTGGAAGGCCACCGCGTCGTCGCCACCGGCGCGGCCCTCGTAGATCACGCCGTTCGGGTCGATCAAGTAATTGTAGCCCACGTCGCCCCAGCCACGGGTATAGGTGTGAAATGTCCACTCGGCGCGCACCCGATCCGCCCAACTGGTCTCTCTTCCGCCCAGGCTGTTGGAGTCGGCGGTGTGGTGGACAACCATGTGGTTCACGGGGTAGTAGACGGGCGCAACCCGGCTGCCCTGGCCGTCGGGGTTGCCCCACGCGGTACGGCTGATCACGGCGGGCTTGTCGATGGCACCGAGGGATGGCCCAGGCACGGGGTTCTCCGGGCCGAAGCGGGCGTCCACAGTGTTTACGTCGATGCGGCGCAGAACCGGCACGCGACCATCGGGTGCCGGGGTGAAGCTGGCGCGCACCTGCCAGAAGCGGACTCCCGCACCGGCATAGATCGTGGCCCCCCAGTGCGTATCCGCGCTGTCGTTGGGGTTCCAGAGGTCGTGGTTTTCAGCCACCGCACCCCAGGGCGTCCACGATAGGCCATCAAGGCTGGCCCGCGCCTCGATGCTGATCGTATCCTCGGCGGGCGCATCGGCCTGCCAGCGCAGCAGCATGTGGGTGAAGGGGCTAACCTGTGTGACGGGCGAGAGATAGCCAGTGTCGGCGAGGCCCGGCGTCGTGGTGGGTTCCAGATTGAGAACGGTCTGTTCGGGACGGCCAACTGCGTTGTTCGCCGCTGCGGGGGGCGTGGGCGCGGAGCCGAGGGCAAGCAGACAGCAGATGATCAGCGGAAAGATGTAAAGTCGAGGATTCGGTGTCACGCTGAGCCTCCGTAGCAGTATCATGGGGCGTCTCTCCATCAGATATCGTAACGACGTCACTATACCTGATGAAGCGGATAGCGTCGCGGGCGACTGACGTCAGGCTCCGCAGGGGCGACGTTAGTCACCCTCCGAAGGAGCCAATACACCGCATTGTACTGCGGTAAAAAAAGATGTGGGTAAAGATATGCGGGGAGAGGGGAGTTGGACATCCCTCACCCCCAGCCCCTCTCCCGCTCAGGGAGAGGGGGCTGGGGGGTGAGGGCTGAGCGGCGGCG
>CAIRFY010000503.1 GCA_903877945.1 uncultured Oscillochloris sp.
ATAACAATGCTGACCTTGACCATGAGCATCTCCGCTCAAATGTGCCGGATGACGTGAGCTGGTACGCCGACGGCTAAGGATCGCGGAGGAATGTTTTTTGTGACAACACTGCCCGCCCCAATAACACTGCCCGCCCCAATGATTACTCCGCGTAGCACAATTACTCTGGCACCGAGCCAGACATTCTCTTCCAGGATGATTGACATCAATGGTGGCATCTCGTTGCGCCGCTCGGGCTCAAGCTGATGGAAGTCATTGTCCATCATCATCACGTATAGCAATCCTCTTGGGGTTGTTGCGTGGAGTCGAGGCTTTAGCCGCCTAAAGGATCGACTCCTTTTCATAACCAATTTAGGATGGCTATACGTCCCGATGTGGCAACGCGGGCCAATTCGCACAAGCTGCTGAGCCGCAATTGAACAACCATAGTTTATGAAGGAGGTGTCGCCAATTTCAAGCCTGCCCTGCGTACCTGCGTAGATTTCAATCGGGGTTATCGTCGAGACGAAACGTACACGATTGCCAACAATCATCGTCCCGTAGTTCTGCACCGAGGCTCGCCCCCACAGCCTGGTGCGTAACCCAAGGCTCGTGGCTTTGCGGAAGTGCCAGCGGGTTCGTAAGACAGCCATGCCAGAATTCAAGAAATCTTTGATCATGAAATGACGATCCATCGTAGGTATAAGGCGTAAGACATGACTGATGTACGCCTCACGTTTTGATCGAAATAGAGGTGTCTGGCAACTATCGATACGTAATATTTTTTCGATCCATCGGTTGGCGCATACCGCCAACGATACCGCGCAGAAAGGCGATCATTCGCCCAAATCCGCGTGGTCGGCGCAACTTGAGGATGGGTTTGAGTGGGTCAAGCATGCATGGCCCAAGTAGTTCATAGAAGATCAAGAGCAGTGTACTCATGTATCCCGCTCTCAACGGCTTGATGTAAGCTGCGCCGATCCCCGTCCAATCTCGTTGGGCGAGCGCACGGCCCTCGTACCAGGAGCGAAAACCATAATGCGTGACAACCACATCGTTTGTCTCGTATACCCACTGGCCCGTCACGATCGCCCGAATCGCAATATCAGCATCCTCACACGAATGGAAGAAACTACCCGCGCCAAGCATCTCATCAAACCCGCCCATGCGGGTGATCGGATCGTGGCGCACGGCCATGCTCGCACCGATTCCGCGTGCGAGACACTTGTCACAGATGTTGCGCACGATCTTGTTTTTACGACACGTGTAGGTAGGAATAAAGCCGGATATCTGATCATGCGGGCCGGCTTTGACCGAGGAGAAGATGACGGAGACGCGCAGGTGTTGAGCAAAGATCCGCTCAATCACACTCAGCCAGTTCGGCGGGACACTACAATCATCATCGGTAAATGCGACGATCTCTGCGCGTGCATGTTCTAGTCCGATATTTCGTGATGCACCGAGTCCGTGGGTCGCTGAGGGGATGTAATGGAAACGTGGATCTAATAAAAATGCAGTAATTGCCTGTTCCGTATCGTGATTTTCGCTCTGGTCTACAAGGATCAGTTCAAAATCTGGATGTGTATTCCTTAAAATAGATTGAATAGCTACAACTACACGATCTCCGCGATTATACGTACAAATGACTGCTGATATAGCCGGGCTATTTGGCATGATCTTCTACGACCCGTTGTCTTTGGATATATGAGTACAGTGTATCCTCGCAATAATCGGGGGCGTCAGAGCGTAGCCCACGATGCACCGAGGTTGAGCTCCTGGGCGCGCTCCGTGATCAGATCGGCAAGCGACGGGAGCTCGTTGCGCCCCGTCAGGCGCAAAGCTCACATCGCGCCGACGCACGCGGGCACGACAGCCCAACTCCGCCGCGTTGTTGTGAAGCGGAAGTTCGGGATGTGCCAACACCTGGAGCAGTTCGGTGCGGTTCACCCGCGTTTTCGCAATCCGGTCATCCAAGGCATCGTCGTCCGTGACCGTCGCAAAAAGCGTGTCAAAACGGGCTTCCACGCGCGCCCGTTCTGTCGCGGTCGGCACCTCCTGATAGGCACGCACTTCATGGTAGTAGGCCCAATAGTCCTCCAGGAAGGTACGCAGCGCCTCATGATGGATGGCGACCCGTGGGCGCAGTTTCTTGTAATGCCGCC
Organism: uncultured Oscillochloris sp.; assembly: GCA_903877945.1. Taxonomy (GTDB): domain Bacteria; phylum Chloroflexota; class Chloroflexia; order Chloroflexales; family Chloroflexaceae; genus Oscillochloris. The sequence continues at coordinate 2,142 of CAIRFY010000503.1, forward strand.
CATCATGCACCCAGCACAAGGCATGTTCGGCGCAGATGCCGCCCAACTGGGGCGCATCGTCGCTGAGGAGCATCTGCACCACGGGTTCATCCGTTGCCACCCGATAGGCCGCGAGCGCACGCGCCTCAACGATCCACTGGCGCTGGGTGCGTCCCGCGTTGGCGACGTGCGTGTCCAACAGATGCGTCAGTTTTGCTGCGTCAAAGACCGTGTCGCGGGGCAGCAGGTCACGGTTGCGGCGCACCCCCGCCGACAAACCGCGCGGGAACAGGATCGCCTCGGCCTCGGCATTCCACAGAAACGTCCGGGGGCGATTATTGCGCAGGCTGTCCAGGGTGGAAAGGCGGTCTTTTCCGGGGTGCGTGTGGGCAACGGTCGCCAGGGGCGTCGTGAGGATGTGGCACTGCTGGTCGTCGCCATTGACCCGCGTCACGGTATGGTCAACCTGCTGCCAGGGCGTTGCGGCGAGACTGGCCTCCGCAACCTCCGTCGCCTCTGCGTCACGGTTCGCCTGTTGAATAAGGATCTGGCCGAGATGCCCGCTGGACACCCTGATCCCCGCCAAGCGGAACACCTCACGGATCTTCGACTGGCTCATCTGCCCCACATTGGACAGCAGCCACGCCAGACTCGTGATTTGCGGGCCAAACTGCCCGTCGTAGCCCTCCGGCAGCGGGCCAAGATAGGTCTGCCCGGTGCTCGGGGCGTACCATTTTTCTTTGAGGAAGCGGATGTTGTCGGAGTGTAACTCCAGATCTTGCACGATCACCACCACCGTACCCTTATACTGAGCATCTGGTGGCAAGAGGGCAGGATCGACCGGGCAGCGCACCTCGCGGTGAATCGCGATCTGGTCGATCTTGGGCTGGCGCATCCGACCGCGCAGCACCCGCCGTTCCGCGTCCGACGACACATCGGGAGCAACGGTGCGGCCGTGCGGCCCTGTGGGCCGGCCCTGTGCGCCCTTCAGCCGGTTGACCTCATCGCGCAGGAGCAGGTTCTCGGCCTTCAGCCGATCCACCTCGGCGATCACCGTCTCGATGTGGTTCAGTAGCCGCTGGATCACCTCCCGCGCATGCGGGTCGGTGATCGAGTCAAGCTGAAGGTCATCGAGCATGGGACACCCTTATGGCCTCATAATACACTGGCACGGAGTATACCCGAGGGGCGTGCTGAACGCCATCGCCCCTGATTCTTGCGAGGATACCTAAACATCAAATGCGAGAAGAGGGCCAGAAAAGCCTCTTGTTTCTACCCGGTTTCGTTTATTTTACCTTTTCGAGGGGTTATGCAAAAAAACCCAATGTGTACCGTTTGTGGTGAGCACTTCAACGCCAAGCGGCTGAGTCCGCTACAACGAACAATACACCTGAAACCTTAACAAAGCCCCAAATGGCCCAGTTTGGGATGAGGAGTTCACTTGTTTTTTTCTACCAAGATCCTAGAACTTGAGATCAGCCAGCCCCTAAGCCCTATTGTCGCACTCGCGCACTATCGCTCGGCTCAGATTCTCGTACGACTCTATGGTGTACCCCTTGGCTGCATAACCTTGCCAATAAACAGGGGGCAGATCACGGTGTCTGTCTTGCACCAGGCTATCCTCGATCAGCTCGGTTCGCCACTCGCTCGGCGTTGTATTCCGGGCCTTGTGAGCGATCCGACCGCCGACATACCCGCGCTCCTCGCTCACGCATGGTCCACATCGCCGATCGGCCACTCCGGATCCTGGCCCGGTATCTCCGTAGCCGTCTGCACGCGCAATCGGGCCACCGAACTTCCCCTGTGTCTGGATGGGCTGAGGGGCCTTGATTACCCCGGTACACTGGAAATCCTGATTATTGACAATGCCCCGAGTGACGATGCAACTGAACGTCTGATCCGCGAGTCTTATCCGAACTTCCGGTACATACGCGAGGATCGCCCGGGCCTGAATTGGGCTCGCAATCGGGCGATCAGCGCGTCTAGTGGCGAGATTATTGCCTACACCGATGATGATGTAGTGGTTGACCATCTCTGGGCGCGGGCGCTCGCCCGCGTTTTTGCCGAAAACCCTGCGGTGATGGCTGTGACTGGTTTGGTGTCTCCTTATGAGATCGAAACTCCGGCCCAGCACGCATTTGAGCAATACGGAGGGTTTGGGCGCGGATATCAGCCGCGTTGGTTTTTCGTCAATCTGGCTGCGGGTGAACTTGTCACCACCAACTATATCGCTACCGGTAAGTTCGGCACGGGTGCCAATATGGCGTATAGGCGCATGACTTTTGAACGCGCTGGGGCATTTGATCCGGCCCTTGATGTCGGCACCGTGACTAATGGCGGCGGCGACCTTGAGATGTTCTTCCGTGTCCTCAAGGCAGGATTCGTGCTGGCCTACGAGCCACAGGCCCTCGTCCGTCATCGCCACAGGCGTGATGATGGTCGTTTCCAAACTCAGATCGCTAACAATGGGGTAGGTTTCTACTCTTATCTCGTACGTTGCTTTCAGTACCTCCCCGAAGAACGATTCGAACTTGTGCGGAAAGGCATCTGGTGGTTCTGGTACTGGTATCTCTACCGCATGTTGCTCAGTTTTGTACGCCCGATCAACACGACGCGAACGCTAATCCTCGCTGAGTTGCGCGGCGCACTCGTCGGCCTCACGTGCTACCAGCGTGCCAGCCGGACGGCGCAGCAGATGGCCCAGTTCACCGATCTGTCCTCAACCCTAGTCGCACCGGCTCAGACCGCCGTTGATCTCCGACCGGAGAGCGTTGCCGTGCGCGTCGTGGATCTGAGTCAACCTCTGGAGATCCTCGACGATGTCAGTGCCTACGCGCAGGTCAGGATCTGCGTCCAACGGGCCGGTCGCCTGCTTGGGTGCTGCACGGTGACAAACTGCTATGCGCCTATTGGCGCGGAGCGGCTGCGCCAACACATCGCCGATCAGCTTGGCACGCACATCCTGGAGGAGGCGGGACTCGACGAGTCCACCATTGCCAGAACGGTTCTGGACAACATGTCGCTTTGCCCGCGCCCGATAGTCGAAGTGCGCTCGGGGCTGAGTGCCTCTGTTCTGGTCTCAGTCGTTGTGATGGCACGGGGTCATACCCAGGCTATTGAGGCATGCCTAGCCGACCTCGGTCGCCAGCAGAGCGAACACGTACTCGAAATCATCGTCGTCGGACAACACCTGTGTCTCCCAGCGGCGGCGGGCGCGGAGGTTCCGGTCATGATTGACCCCGGTTCCCGCTCGTGGCGCGAGGCCGGCCTTGCGGCGGCGGGCGGTGCTTTGGTGGTCTTTGTCGAAGGCGACCTGCGGCTGCCCCCAAACTGGATCGAGGAATTACTCGCACCGCTCGGCGACCCAGCGGTAGCGGCATCGGTGGGGTGTGTGCTACCCGCGAGGCTCGACACACGCATCGCGCAACTGGCCGCCCGCTATGATGGGCCGAGGAGTCGGGGCTTGGCAGAGCTAGGGCCGACGTGGCTCACGGAAGACGGTGTCGGATTACCCGGCTGGGCGGGTGTTCCGCTGGGCGGCGAAGTGATGCGCGTGACCGCCCTAGTGGGTGCGTTGGATGGGCGTTGCGGCAGTGCCCTTGCCGCCACAGCCAACGAGGGTGAGGGCAGTTACCTGCTGTACCGACTTCAGCGGGAGGGTCACAGCCTCGCTTACGCACCACAGGCATACGCCTGGCGCACCCATACCGACTCGCTGGCAGAGTTGCGCACCCATGCCCGTGCCATCTGTGAGGGGCAGGTGGCATGGCGACTCCTGGCTCTGCGCCTGCATCACGACGCACGCCCCATCATGGATCTGATCCGTCGGCTTCCCCGGCACTATCTGAAGCGCGCTTTTGGACAGATCCGCGCCGTACTGCGCGGAGGCAAACGCGAACCTATCGGACTTATTGCTGAGGAACTGTGGGGCGTCGTACGAGGAATCATTACCCAGTTGCCCCTCGTCTGTATGTCCTCCCGATCAACAGACAGATGACCCAAGGTCGGCGCACCCACTAATGTGAAAATAGCCGACAGCCGATAGCCGATAGTCGAGCATCAGCATCTCTTTTCATCGGGTGTTGTGCGCGGAGCGCATGGTTGTCTGATGTGAAGGATGTCTTATCCAGGAGACGCAGTTATGTATATTCAAGGCACCCAGTCGGCGCTCGCAACCCGCATGATCTATGTCCGCGATCTCTTGCGTGAGCTTGTTGTCCGTGACATCAAGCTCCGCTACAAGCGTTCAGTACTGGGCATCACATGGGCTATGATCACCCCACTCATTCAGATTTTGATCTTTACCTTCCTTTTTAACAAAGTGTTGCCGCTCAACATTCCCCACTACACCGAATTCGTCTTTTGTGGGGTACTCTCCTGGACGTGGTTCCAGTCATCGCTCTACCTGGCGGCGGGATCGATTGTTGACAACCGCGATCTTGTACGACGACCCGGATTTCCCATCGCGGTGCTGCCGGTGGTAACCGTTGCCACAAATATGATCCACTATATCCTGGCGCTGCCGGTGCTGGTGGTCTTCCTGCTCCGCGATGGTGGTACGATTGGACTCGTATTCCTGGCCATACCTGTCGTTATGATCGTGCAGTTTATCTTCACGTTAGGGTTAAGCTACCTGATCGCTGCGGCCCACGTTCTCCTTCGTGATACCCAGCACCTCCTGTCCGTCGCCCTGACCCTCCTTTTCTACCTGACTCCGGTCTTTTACACGATAGATCGGGTGCCCGCCAAGTACCTGCCGATCTACCAATTCAACCCGATGAACCACATACTCCAGGCGTATCGTGACATTATCATCGCAGGACAGTTACCTGCCGCGATGCCTCTGCTCATCGTGTCGGTGACCAGTGTGTTGCTCTTGTTCGTCGGCTATGCTATCTTTCGTCAGACAAGCGATCTCTTTGTTGAGGAGCTGTGATGAGCGCCACAATTACGGTAACAAATCTCGGAAAGCGATTTCGGCGGCGCGGTGCCAATGCCCCCAGAACACTCAAGGAACTCATCCTGCGAGGTGGGCGTGGCTTGCGCGCCGAGACGTTCTGGGGTCTGCGTGATGTGAGCTTCAGCATCGCACCGGGTCGCACGATCGGCATTATCGGGCGGAATGGTGCCGGCAAATCCACCATGCTGCGACTAATCGGCGGTGTTGGTCGGCCTGATACGGGCAGCGTGAAGCTCAGTGGCCGGATCGGGGCATTGCTCGACCTCGGCGCTGGGTTGAACTCCGATCTCACGGGCCGTGAGAACGTCTATGTTGCGGGGGTGATCTCAGGGATGACCCGTGCGGAGGTGCGGCGGCGCTTTGACGACATCGTCGCTTTCGCTGAACTCGAGCGTTTTATCGACAGCCCCCTACGCACCTACAGTACCGGCATGCGTATGCGACTCGCATTTGCCGTCGCCGTCCATATTGACCCACAAATCCTGCTCATTGACGAGGTGCTGGCGGTTGGCGATCTCGCTTTCCAGCGCAAGTGCCTTGACCGGATCAGACAGTTCAAAGAACAGGGCTGCACCATCCTCATTGTTTCTCACGATCCTACCCAAATTAGCAACCTGTGTGACGAAGTCATTTGGCTGCGCGACGGCAGAGTCCAGGCGTATGGGCCAACTGATCAGATAGTTGAAGAGTATGTTGCATTTATGGAGCAAAGCCCGCGCCAGAATACCCCCAGTATCCCGACCGAAGTTCTCGCCAATGGTCAGCTTCTCCAGGCAGGGGGCAATCGCTTTGGTAGCCAGGAAATTCAAATCACCGCCGTGCGACTATTGAATCAGAGAGGTATAATAGTAGCTTCTCTCGATAGTGGAAATAGTCTACAAATTGACGTTGACTACACAGCCGTAAAAACAATTCGATCACCTCTAGCGAGCATCAACCTACAGCGACCTGATGGCACTATCTGCTTTGATACAAGCACAGAGGCTAACGGGTTAATTTTACCCGATTTGATTGGCACAGGGACGATTCAGCTTCAGATTGAGCGGTTGGATCTTGCTGGTGGTGACTACCTCCTCAGTGCCGGGCTTTACGAGCATGACTGGACCAGTACCTACGACTACCACTGGCAGGCATACCCTCTCACTATCACAATGGCCCCTTCTAGCAAAGGAATAATATACCCGCCAATGCGTTGGTCAATCCATCCAGGGAGCAAAGAGGTTATCGTTGAGGAATCCGTACCGCACATCAGATAACGGGCCACCACGCATCCTAAAAGGAACACGAAGGCTATGCGTACACCGATCAGCGTCGTTGACATTGAACTTAGCCGTCCACTGGAACCAATCAAGGGACGAGATGGGTATTTTGGCATCCAGGCGCTGGTACGCCTGCACGGGACACCGCTTGGCTACATAAAACTTCCCGTTATCCAAGGCGGCTGTCCGGTCAATGAAATCAGCAGGGCGATCCTTAAGCAGTACCGCGAAGCTATCGTCATCCATCTGATCGGAGATGGCATCAACCTGCTGCCCACCCGCCCGCTCCACCTCGCCGATCTGGTGAACCTCCCACATCCCCCGTTTACCGGAGAGTTGCCATCGATGACCGTCGCTGTCTGCACACGTGACCGATCTGTGGATCTCGCCCTCTGCCTTGAGGCGCTCGTACGTCTCGCCTATCCCAATCTCGACCTCCTGGTTGTGGATAACGCTCCCAGTGACGATAGTACCCAGCGGATCGTCGCCCAGTTTCCGCAGGTGCGCTACGTCTGTGAACCACGGCCTGGGCTCGACTGGGCACGTAACCGGGCGATCCGTGAGTCCCGGAGTGAGATCATCGCCTACACCGATGATGATGTAATCGTAGACGTAGGCTGGGCGCACGCATTGGCTGAGGCATTCGTGGTAAACCCACAGGCGATGGCCGTCACCGGACTGGTGGTACCCTACGAACTGGAGACCAACGCCCAGTTGCTATTCGAAACCTACGGCGGATTCGGACGCGGCTTTGAGCGCAAGACCTATCGGGTAAACACCCATGATCCCGCAGCGCGCTGGCATGGTGGCGCGGGGGCGTTTGGCACTGGGGCAAATATGGCCTACCGCCACTCGGTCTTCACTCAGATCGGGCTGTTCGATCCCGCACTCGATGTCGGTACTGTCACTCATGGTGGCGGCGACCTCGAAATGTTCTTCAGAGTGCTCAAAGAAGGGCACGCCCTGATCTACGAGCCACAGGCAATCGTCCGTCATCGCCACCGGCGTGACGACGCCACGTTGCGCACCCAGATCATGAACAATGGCGTTGGCCTCTATTCTTTCTTTGTGCGTAGTGCCCTGGCCTACCCGGAAGAGCGAACCGCCTTTTTTCGTCTGGGGCTCTGGTGGCTCTGGTGGGGCATCATCCGTCGCCTCCTGATCTCATTGTACCAACCATGGCGCATCCCGCGTAACCTAATTCTGGCCGAGCTGTGGGGCGTATGTATTGGGCTGACCCGCTATCCGCTGGCGCGTGTGAAGGCGGCAAAGATCGCGGGCGAACCGCTAGAGCCGCTACGTGTCGTAAACATGCAGCCGTCGATTCCTCCCGCCGAGCGCAAGCCGGCTGCAATGCGTACCGTTGACCTTAGCCAGCCCCTGCAAAATCTGGAGGATGTAAGCGACTATGAACGTGTCCGCGTCGTGGTGACACGGGCGGGCGATCTGATCGACAGCTTTGAAATCGCCACCTATGGGCGGATCGTGGATCGCGAAGAATTGCGCCAAGCGATCGCCATGCATACCAACGTCAACGTGATCCAGGATATCAGTTCTGACGAAAATGCACTGTTATGGACTATGGCGATAGGCATGATTGCCACACGGTACGCCGCGCCGCCGGTAGCGACCGACGAAGTGCCATCGCTCGCGCTGCCCGCCGACATTCTTGTTTCAATTGTCCTCGCCACGTACGACCGTCCCGAAAGTCTGCGCGCCACCCTGAAAACGCTCGTCGCCCAACGCACCCAGCGTCCGGTAGAGATCATCGTCGTCGATAACCATCCCGCCTCCGGGCTGACTCCACCAATCGTGAGTGAATTCCCACAGGTGCGACTCGTACGCGAGGAGCGTGCAGGTCTCGCATATGCACGTAATGCCGGATTCCTCGCCTCCACAGGTGCGATTGCTATCGCCACCGATGACGACGTTATCATCCCGCCGGACTGGCTAGAAAAACTGGTCGCACCTTTTGCTCGTGCCGATGTCATGGCGGTGACCGGAAACGTCCTGCCACTTGAACTTGAAACCCGCTCACAGGATCGCTTCGAGATCTATGGTGGCCTTGGCCGTGGATTCAAACGTCAGGAGATCGGCATCGAGTGGTTCGAGTCGTTCCATTCACGAGCAGTTCCTACCTGGGAATTGGGCGCGACTGCGAACGCGGCCTTCCGCAGCAGCATCTTTCACGATCCCGTTATCGGGTTGATGGACGAGGCGCTAGGGCCGGGGACTCCGACCGGAGTGGGCGAAGACACTGACCTGTTCTACCGAGTGATCCAAGCCGATTACACATTGTTCTACGAACCCACGGCATACCTTTGGCATCAGCACCGCCGCACCGATGAGGCACTGGATCGCCAGATCTATGGCTATAGCAAGGGCCACGTCTCGTATTTGCTGAAAACCCTATTCACTTACGGCGATGGTCGTTCACTTACCCGGCTGTTGTACTGGATCCCGTACGGTTACCTCTGGCGGATCAAGCAACGCATCCGTGGTCGGGATCGCTTCCCGATCCGACTGATGCTGCTCGAAGTGAGAGGACACCTGTCTGGCCCGTGGGTTTTCTGGCAGTCGCTTCAGCGGGTCAAACAGCTCGGGCGTAGCCGTCCGGTTTTAATTCGACATAACACCGCGTCGTCGGTACTCAGCACGAAGACGTCAGTGCAGACGAATGTGCGAACCGATCTTCCTTAAAACTACAGACATCACGGAAGATTTTTAGGCGAGTGTGCATAGCGCATGACCTCACCGATAATGTTAGGAACGTGGATTTTATAATCCCCAATTCTCTCGCTTACACGGGTGGCGCGACATAATTCCATTGAGGAAGGTAGGTATCAAAGACGATGCGCATGGTGGTCTTAAAGTCATCAGCCACTTTTTTGCCGGTCTGGTAGATGGCATCAAGAATGGCGACATGCACGTGTAAGCCGGTTCGCGTGCTCGCCTTGCTCATCAACTCACGAACCAGTTCTACACTGGTAAAAATGACACCTTGGCAGGCACGGGTCAGATGGGGGAATAACCGATGTTCGATGGGATTGTACTTTGAGGTGTCGGGAGGGTAGTGCGCAATGCGTATCTCGATACCGCGCACCTGCGCAGCACGTTGCAACATATCCTTGAAAATAGAGTAGCGTGCATTATTGCTGCCACCGCCATCGCAAATCACGAGGAGCGATGGTGCGTGGGGATACGCCTGCGTGCCGTGGTGCTCCCACCAGTGAATCAGGCAATCACACGCACATTCGCTCGTGTCGTGACTGGTTCCCAGGACCACATAGCCGATGTTCTGAACCAGATCATACAACCCATGCGGAATAACGATCCCATCCGCGAGGGTCGGGAAATCATGGTCGTACACCGCTACCGCTTCTTGGGTGGAGAGCGTCCCCGCACGGTAGAGATTGCCGATGAACTCTTTTTTTTACATCCATACTGAGGATAGGATTACCCGCTGCGTGATAGTCCGCTTTCAGACGGGCACTGTTTTCAAATGGGGCATCACGCTGGTCATGGGCACCAGTGGCAACGGTTTTGACCGCTTTACGTTTGCGAAAATGATGCTTTTCGAGCAATTGATCCACCACGGTGACACTCACCGCAACGCCCGCATCAGCCAGCAAGGTCGCAATCTCCTGGCGGGTCAAATGGGTCCACTTTATGGTTTCATCCATCGGCGAACCTGCCGTATGCTCGGCCAGGACGCGGAGAAAGATGGTATCAAGATCCGGGATCGTCTCAAATGCTGATTTGCGACCCCACCAGGCTGGCGTATCGCTAGTTGTTGCAGGGCTGTTTCACTGTGGAAATCCTCAATCCCATGGGCAACGGCACGATAATCGCAATCAAACAACTGGCAGATGTAGCTGATCCCGCCATAGCCTAACTTCCGTGCTTCAATCGCGGCATACCGCCGACGGTCTTTCTCGGATAAGGTCTGATAGAATCGTTGCATATGCTGCTCGATCTCAGCGGGATAGGATTTCATCAGCACTCCACTACCGTTGTCCTGGTATCGCCCCAGTTGTCATAGTAGCACACCTTTTAGGTTTTATAAGATCCTCGTTCCTAACGTGAAAAGCGTTAGCACTAACAGCAAATGTTTCAGTGCTCAACCGCGAGCCGATGGGGATGAAGCCAATCCAGCATTGACGCCACGCCACCGGGTAAAGTGTTTCAGTGCTCAACCGCGAGTCGATGGGGATGAAGCCAGTACATGTATAGAATATGTGTATATGTTGCCAGTGTTTCAGTGCTCAACCGCGAGCCGATGGGGATGAAGCTTTTGAGCATCCTCAGTGCCGTATCTTTATCTTCCGTTTCAGTGCTCAACCGCGAGCCGATGGGGATGAAGCATCGGTTTCGCGGCGCTTGGCCGGGTCGCGTAGGCGTTTCAGTGCTCAACCGCGAGCCGATGGGGATGAAGCTCATCAAATTCGCAACGGGTCTAGCGCCGAACGGCAGTTTCAGTGCTCAACCGCGAGCCGATGGGGATGAAGCAATCAGTAGCGATGCTACACACGAATGCCCGGGCCAGGTTTCAGTGCTCAACCGCGAGCCGATGGGGATGAAGCGACGACAATGCAAGGCACCGAGAAGCAAGTTGAATGTTTCAGTGCTCAACCGCGAGCCGATGGGGATGAAGCTCACGTACAGCTTTCTTGACCGCGAGGATACGGTGGTTTCAGTGCTCAACCGCGAGCCGATGGGGATGAAGCACAATATGCCTTAACGCTTTTTGGCGTTCTGGTTTTGTTTCAGTGCTCAACCGCGAGCCGATGGGGATGAAGCACACCACCTCATATGCTAAAAGCGGCACCCGGCAAACGTTTCAGTGCTCAACCGCGAGCCGATGGGGATGAAGCGCTTTGGATGCCGTGACGGTCGATGCTGATGATCAGTTTCAGTGCTCAACCGCGAGCCGATGGGGATGAAGCCTGGCCGACAACCCGATCCTCGCGGCCACGGGCTACGGTTTCAGTGCTCAACCGCGAGCCGATGGGGATGAAGCGACAGCGTACCTTGTGAGATGTATTGAAGCGAACCGTTTCAGTGCTCAACCGCGAGCCGATGGGGATGAAGCGCAATCCTGGCGCTACTTCAAGCGGGTAAAACGGTGTTTCAGTGCTCAACCGCGAGCCGATGGGGATGAAGCCATCGACTCCGACCGTCACAAGCTCGGATGTTGACGTTTCAGTGCTCAACCGCGAGCCGATGGGGATGAAGCAATCCACCGCGCCGGTATAACAACTCATATACCGGGTTTCAGTGCTCAACCGCGAGCCGATGGGGATGAAGCACAATATGCCTTAACGCTTTTTGGCGTTCTGGTTTTGTTTCAGTGCTCAACCGCGAGCCGATGGGGATGAAGCTTAGTGCTGGTCGCACGCACAAGGCGTCTTTCCGTTATGTTTCAGTGCTCAACCGCGAGCCGATGGGGATGAAGCACAACCCCCAACGCCAAATCCGAGAGTATGGTATAAGTTTCAGTGCTCAACCGCGAGCCGATGGGGATGAAGCCAAGTCGCTCCGACGGTCAAGAAGCTGATAGAGGCGTTTCAGTGCTCAACCGCGAGCCGATGGGGATGAAGCGCACAAGAGCTTCGCCCAACGTGCG
>CAIRFY010000504.1 GCA_903877945.1 uncultured Oscillochloris sp.
AATGGGCACATTCAGCGTGACCGTCTTGCGATGAGGCGATGAGGCGATGAGGCGATACGGAGCGCCTCACCGCGTCATCGTTTCGTCGCTGAATTGTTAAGCTGGTTTGAACCATGCCTTAGTGTCAATACTTTTAAGGGGTCTGCCGCCGCTCAGCCCTCACCCCCCAGCCCCCTCTCCCTGAGCGGGAGAGGGGGAGTCGGATGCGTCCTGCTGCGGAATATCCCCTCTCCCCGTGAGGGAGAGGGGCAGGGCGTGAAGGGGCAAGGCCGGTGCAAGATCAGCTTATTCGTAAAGTATTGCGCTCAGTGTACGGCCCAGACCTCGATGCCGCCCAGGCGGGAGCCGATGGCGATAGTGTGGGGGCCAGAGGCGATCACCGTGAATCCGGGGGCTGCGGCGTCGGCGTAGCGATCTCGGGCCTCGGTGGGGCCGTGCCAGATGGTGAGGCCAGTGTCGCTGAGGGTGGCGATGGCCCCATCGGGAAGGATGGCAACGTCGGTGATGGCGGGGCTCGTGAGTTGGAGCGGCGGGGCACCGGGGTTCACCCACGTGTAGAGCTGTACGTTGTCCTGTTGGTTGGAGTCCACAGCCGCTGCGGCGATAAGATTGCCGCTGGGCGAGAAGGCAACGTGGCTAATCGACAAACTGCCTTGCAGGGTGCGACGCTCGATCAGGGTGAGGTCGGCGCTGCGCCAGAGGCTGACCGCCCCCTCGTTACCGGCGACGACGATCACACGACCGTCGGGCGAGAAGGCGATCTGCCAGAGGGAGGTCGAACTCATGCCGTCAGTTTCTAGGACGGTGGCGGTGCGCTCCTCGGCGGCACTCGACACGCGCCAGAGGTGCAGGATGCCGTCGTAGCCCGCAGAGGCGAGGTATGTGCCGTCGGGGCTGAAGGCGACCGTGCGGGTGGCACCGTAGCCATTCTGTCTGCGCAGGTCGCCAACGGGTTCACCGCCGGGGAGTTTCCAGAGATGCACACTCCCATCGTCGCCAGCGGCGGCGAGGGTGGTGCCGTCGGGACTGATACTGAGTGCGTTGATCTGGCGACTTTTGGCGGAGATGTGGGTGAGGAGCGAGCCGTCGGTATGGCGAACATCAATGGCACCGCCCTCATCACCGCTAATCACCAGGGTGCCGTCGGGGCTAATAGCGATGGCGGAGATGGCCCCGAGTCCGGCAAGGGTTTCGGCGGGGGTGCCGTCGGCGTGCCAGGTACGCAGGCTGCCGTCGTGCGAGGCACTGAGGATGCCCGTCCCGTCGGCGCTATAGGCAAGGGCGGTAAGGGCAGCGCTGTGACCAATCAGTTCCTGGGCCAGAGAAAAGTCGGTGAGACTCCAGCGCAGGATGCTGCCGTCGGCGAGGCCCATGAGAACCTGTGAGCCGTCCGGCGTAAAGGTCAGTCGCTCAGCCGGGGCGAGGAAGCGCGTGTTATCGTCAATGCTGAGCCAGTGCAACTCGGCCCCGCTGGTAGTATTCCAGAGCCAGATCGAGCCCGGCTCGGTGCGCCAACCCTCCGAGGCAGCCGCGATAGAGGTGCCACTGGGCGAGAATGCGACATCGGCGACAACACGCGCACCGACACTGAGGGTCTGGAGAGCCACGCCGTCGGCGATAGCCCAGACTCCGACATTGCCTTGCCGGTCGCCCGCCATAACAGATTGGCTGTCGGGGCTAAAGGCAACGCTCGTGAAAGCGCCGGGGACAATCGCATCCGTGTCGGACTGGGGCAGGCGCAGCTCGCGCAGGGATGAGCGCTCGGCAAAATCCCAGAGCGAAATAACCTCGTCCTCTTGGGCAGCGGCGAGCAGTCGCCCGTCGGGTGAGATGGCGATGTCGGTAATTTTGGCTCCGAGGCCAGGGATTTCACCTAACGTGCTGCCGTCGGTGGCCGCGTAGACGGTGATGCTGTGACCTGAACTGACCGCAATAGATGTGCCATCAGGCGTGAGCGCAAGGGCGCTGGGAAGATTGCCCAGGTCGATATGCCAGCGCAGTTCAGCGGGGCGGGCAGCGACCCGCAGTTCAAGGACGGCGGGACGCAGCACGGCGATGCTTTGTCCGTCGGGGGTGTAGCTGGCCGCGAGGGGAATGCCCTCGCCCCAGGCGGCGGTACGGGTAAGCGGGCCGACGGGCGTGGGCACCGGGCTGGCTGTGGGCGCAGTGACGGACTCGGGGCTTGTTGCGGGTGCCGACAGGGCCACAGCCGAGGCGTCAGTCGCCACGTCGGCGGGGCGACTATCTTCTGCTGGCGGCGGGCTGGAACACGCTGCCAGCATGAGTACGAGTACCATGAGCAGGATGTGTAGGCGATATGACATAGGGGCGTTAGGCATGTTTCAATCTAGCTTGACAGTTCAGCGACGAGGCGAGGACGCGAGGACTTGATACGAACGCCTCATCGCTTCGTCGCGTCATCGCAGGACTGTCAAGCTGAATATGCTCATTTTGAACCA
>CAIRFY010000505.1 GCA_903877945.1 uncultured Oscillochloris sp.
CGCAAACAACTGCGCAGCATCTTGCGGCGTTAGAACGCCCCAAATCGCCTCTTTCCCCCCCCTTTGAACGCGTGCGGGGGGGCTAGGGGGGGTGATCGGCGGGAGCCTTTCTGCGAAGATATTTACAACTGTAGTACTAAGATCAATACCTTATCAACTTACGAATCTATCGCCGCTCAGCCCTCACCCCCCAGCCCCCTCTCCCTGAACGGGAGAGGGGGAGTATTCCGCACCAGGAAGGGATGTACTCCCCTCTCCCCGTGAGGGAGAGGGGCTGGGGGTGAGGGGGCAAGGTCGATGCAGGATCGGCTTATGTGAAAAGTATTGTGTCTAAGGTGGTGGCGTCCTACCCGCCCGATGCCTTAGGCAGCGCGAAGCGATAGCCCACGCCATAGACCGTCTCGATATATTTGGGGTGACGCGGGTCGGGTTCGATCTTGGTGCGCAGGTTACGGATGTGAACATCGATGGTGCGCTCGTAACCCTCGAAGGTATTCCCAGAGATGCGATCCATTAGGTCGAGGCGCGAGAAGACCTGCCCCGGCGCAGCCATGAACGTGCTGAGCAACTCGAACTCTGAGGGCGTCAGATCAACATATTGGTTGCGGACGCGCACGGTACAACTAGTGCGATCAACGATAATATCGGCGGCGCGCAAAAGATCGGGTTCGATTGCCGGACGGTGGGTGCGACGGATCACCGCACGAACACGGGCAATCAGCTCGCGGACGTTGAAAGGCTTGCTGATATAGTCGTCGGCACCTAGCTCCAGGCCGAGGATCTTGTCCTCATCGTCAACTTTTGCCGTGAGCATGATCACCGGGGCAACACCCTCTTTGCGGTACGCATTCATAAACTCATAGCCGCCCATCTCTGGCATCATCAGGTCAAGGATGATCAGGTCGGGCTTCTCGATGCGCGCCACGTAGAGAGCCTCACGGCCATTGGCAGCCTGAACGACGTGATACATCTCCTGCTCCAGGTAGACGCGGATCATGTCGCGTAGATTTCGTTCGTCGTCGATGATGAGAATGGTGTGAGTCATAAGGCAAGGCTTTAGGTGCGAGGGCTTAGATTCGCATGGTAGCAGGAATATTTTCAGGCATTGTTAAGGCGAACCCTCCAGTAGGGCTCCTCATGTTCGCCCAACACGACCGCCGGACGGGCGGGCCTCAGGTTCCGGCGGGGGAGTCGAGGGCGGCGCGCAGGCCAGCGGCGAGGAGCGGCAGACCGGCGATCTGCACGATATGAAACAGGCCGTTGTGGTCAAACGGGACGCCGAAGACGGTTAGTTCGGCATTGCTGGCCTGGATGGCGGCGGCGAGGATGGAAAGCAGGACACCGGCGGACATCTGCTGCGCGCCGCTAAGCCGACCGGCCCGAGCGAGGCGGACGTAGACCCCGAGGGCAAACAGCATCGCCACGGCCTCGTAGATGATGAAGACCAGGAAGCCGCGCTGGATGCGCTGGCTGATCGTGTAGAAACCGAGGGCGCTGAGGATCAGTCCTGGCAGAGCGCGGCGCGCAGCCCGCTCGCCGAACAGGTCGCCGACCGCGCCGGTGGCGAAGAGAGCGACGGTGATGCCCAACACGAGGGTGAGCGGTCGCCAGAGCAGGGTGCGGCGTTCCTCCGGCATCTCCAGGCCGTGGACAACCGCGCCGAGGGCACCAGAGGCACCCAGCGTGCCAAAGGTGGCGGCCCAGACACCGGCCTTCCAGGGGTCTCCCTGGCGGTGTTTAAGAAGGTCGTCCGCGTAGCGCAGAGCAACAGCGGCGATCAGGGCGTCGGTGGCGGCGGTGGTGCGCTCGGTCGGGCTCGCGATGATCTGCATTGGAATACCCTCACCAAAACCCTTATATATGTGGCTGACATTGCCAGCTTTGCTGGTAATGTCAGCCACATATATAATTATTTCTGGGGGCCGCAGGCCCCCCTACAGCACGATCTTGCGCTCGCCGATCAGGCGCGAGCGCATTTTGCGGTAGAGCTCATCGTAGTTCAGGCGGCCCATGGTGATCTCGTACTTGTACGCCTGGAGCATCTTGTGGATCTCGGCGTCGAGTCGTTCCTCGATCATCAACTCGTCGGTGATGATCTCGTTGACCGCCAGGCGCAGGTCGCTGTCGCCGCCCTGGAAGAGCACGCCATCGATCTCGGCGAGCTGATCGACGATAGCGGCGGAGAGCAGGTCGATCTTCTCAGGAGAGAGCTTCATCAGAACCTCACGACATTGATGATTGCAGATTGGTGATTGCAGATTGGTGATTGCACAACCCGCCCCTACACTATAACACGTCTGCAATCCGCAATCAGATCACCCGCTCGTTGCCGCCATCGACTGGCACCTGGGAGGCGGTGGTTTTGGCGAACAGCGGGCCGCACATCTCGGCTGCCAGTTCGGCAACATCACGGCTCGTGACTTCAACCCGCAGGACGTTGTTGGTCTTGTACTGCTCGACGGTCAGGCCGTAGTTTTTGGCGCGGGCCTGCAGTACCTCTTCGGTCCAAAGGCCGGTGTCGAAGACGGCGTTGGGGTGCAGGGAATTCACCCTGATTCGATCCTGGCCCCACTCAAGGGCGACGACCCGTGCGAGCTGGTTGAGCGCGGCTTTGGATGCGGAGTAAGCCCCGGCCCCTGGCCCTGGGGCGGGCACGTTCTTCGAGCCGATGATCGCGATTCGCCCGCCGCGTGGTGCGCGCTTGAGCAGGACGTGGGCCTCGCGCATCAGGATCAGGTTCGCATCCAGATTGATGGTCATCGTCCTGCGCCACTCGGCGGTGGGCATGTTCTCGATGCGCCGGGAAGGCGGGAAGATACCCGCGTTGAGGATGAGCATATCGAGGCCGCCGAAGGCGCGGGCGGTGCGCTCCAGGGCCGCAATGAGTTGCTCCTCGCTGGTCACGTCGCAGCGCACGCCAAGAAAATCGGGGCGGTCGAAGAGGTGTTCGATAGCCGGGTTGATGTCGAGGCCGACCACCGCTGCGCCACGGGCCAGCAGCGACTCGACACATGCCTTGCCGATGCCGGAAGCCGCCCCGGTGACTAGGCCGATCTCGCCGGCGAACACGGGCGGACGGCCCTGGCGCGTGAGTTTGGCCTGTTCTAACTCCCAGTACTCAAAGTCGAAAACCTCAGCGGTGGACTCAGATTGGTAAGACTCCAGGGCGGTCGCCTGCTCAATGATCGTCATGGTATGGCGATAGATCTCGCCAGAAATGCGCGCCTCCTGAGCGCTGCGGCCCGCCGCGACCATGCCCAGGGATTCGTCAAGCACCACGCGGGGGGCCGGGTCGAGCATGGTGAGGGCGAAGCTGGCGCGGGCCTGGTGCGCCTGGAAGTACGCCTCATAATCAGCGCGGAACGCGGCCACATCACGGCCGAGCAGAGGCACGCGCTTGGTGCGGATGACGTGATCGGGGGTGGCCGGGCCCTGCTGCGAAATCACGGCGAGATCCGGGCGCTGGGCGAAGCGCAGCGCCTGGGCATCCTCGTGGGCGGCGAGGATCATGGGCGCGCCCGCCGCCGTGGAGATTGCCTGACGCAGATCGGCAAGTTCCTGGCGCAGCGCACGCTGCGGGTCGGGCTGTTCCACCGGTGCAACGGGGACAGGGTAACTGGCCAGGTATGTCTCGGCCTGGTTCACCAGGTTGATCATCTGGTCATAGGCGGCCTGAGCCGTCTCGCCGAAGCTAAACAGGCCGTGGCGCAGCAGCACCACGCCGGTCGTGCGCTCAGAAAGCTCGGCTTGAAAAACCGCCGCGCAGTGCTTAGCC
This sequence comes from uncultured Oscillochloris sp., assembly GCA_903877945.1. Lineage (GTDB taxonomy): Bacteria > Chloroflexota > Chloroflexia > Chloroflexales > Chloroflexaceae > Oscillochloris. The sequence goes on from CAIRFY010000505.1 coordinate 3,776, forward strand.
ACCGGGAAGCCGGGTCGGATGTAGGGCACGACCACCACAGCATCGCCGTAGATCGCACGAATGCGCTCCGCGCCGCTGGGGGTGTTGGTGATCGCCAGCACCGCGTCGGAGTGCGTATGGAAGACATACTTCGCTGGCAGGAGCGCGTGTAGCATCGCCTCGACCGAAACCGGGGGAGCCGAGGCGTCAACCACACTGCCGCGCAGCTCGTTGAGCCACTGGCTATCGGAAAGAGTCTCCAGGGTGGTCAGGCGGCGCAGGTGATCGAGGCGCACCGGCGCAAAATCCTTGGCCGCGACCGTGGCCAGGTCGGAGCCGCTGCCCTTGACATAGAGCAACGTCTGCGGCTCACCGAAGATCGTGGGCTGTGCGATCTTGACCGACGTATTGCCGCCGCCGTGCAGAACAAGGGCCGGGTCTGCGCCGAGCAGCCGCGAAGCGTACACGCACTGGCCCAGGTCGCCGGGAAAGTGCGCGGCGTCATCGGGGTTCCATTGGTTGTGCATAGCAAAATTCGCCTATGATATTCACCACAAAGGCATAGAGACACAAAGCCTTTGTGTCTCTATGCCTTTGTGGTAAGCAGAAGATTTGTGTACGCCAGCTAGGCTGGTACCGCGTCGTTCTTGATCGTCTGGTAGAGATCGTTAGCCTGCGCCGGGTTCAGCCCCTCGTGGATGAGCGCCTGGAGGCCACGGGCAGCGGCTACCGGGTGGGCGTCCTGCCAGACATTCCGGCCAAGGTTGACGCCAATCGCACCGCGCTGGATGCCGTCGTGGACAAACTCATAGACCTCAATGATCGTGTCACACTTGGGGCCACCGGCGATCACCACCGGCACCGGGCAGTTCTCGGCGACCTTATGAAAATCCTCGCACCAGTAGGTCTTCACGGCCGTTGCGCCGAGTTCGGCGGCGATGCGGCAGGAGAGGGCCAGGAAGCGGGCATCGCGCTTCTCAAGCTCTTTACCCACAGCGGTGACAGCCATCACCGGAATGCCGTAGGGTTCGCAGGAGTTGATCAGGTTAGCCAGGTTATTCAGAGTCTGGTGTTCAAAATCAGAGCCAACGAAGACAGAGAGGCCGACGGCGGCGGCGTTCAGGCGGATAACCTCGTCAATCGAGGTGGTGACACTTTCGTTGGACAGGTCCGCGCCGATAATGCTGGAACCGCCGGAGACGCGCAGGATGATCGGCACCTTGATGTTCGGGTCAATACTGGCGCGCAGCACACCACGGGTAACGAACAGCGCATCGACATAGGGAAGCAGCGGCGTAACCATCTCGCCGGGCTTCTCAAGGCAGCGGGTCGGCCCGAGGAAATAGCCGTGATCCATCGCGAGGAAGAAGCAGCGACCATCCGGCTTGGTAATCTGTGACCAGCGGTTCTGTTTGCCCCAGTCCATAACAACTGGCTCCTTCATATTGTCTATATGTCATAAGCTTGATGTGAGGGAAAGCGGTCACATTATACGGGCTACGTTCCGGCTGTCAACTCAGAAACCCTCAGCTTTGCCAGTGCGCGGTCGGCAATGAAGGCCGCATCAGAGCGCCGCGTTGATCTCGTCCAGGTCAAACAGCTCCGGGTCAAACTCGCCGCCCACCCATTCAATCATATCGTCGTGTTCAGGATGCTCCGGGTCAGTGACGGTCGCCAGGAAATCCGCGTAGCCCCAGATCCCGCCGCAGTCCTCGGGCGGGCAGGCCCGCTTGCCCGCCGTGCAGCGCGGATAGGTCACGCCTAGCTCCGGCTCGCGCACCTGTTCCAGCAGCACCACATGCGTCCAGCAATCGCCGAAATCGTACTCGTAGCTCAGCTTCTGTTTCGGCACAACAAGCAGCTTGTTCAGCTTGACCCGCTGTTCGTCAAGGATATCCTGCTCATCGTCCGCGTCGGGCACGCCGTACACGGTCTGACCAACCGTGAACATGTGCAGATGCGAGTCCGTCCAGCCCATCACGGCCTGGATGATCGCGTGGAGTCTGGACAGGGTGATATTATCCGGCACCTCAACCCGCCGCCAAATCGGCGGCTTACTATCCTTGAGCGTGATCTTCAACTGGTAGACGCGGCTCGGGGCGGCGGCTTTACGCGGCATCGGTGCCTCCTTCGTGTCGTTGTCCGGTCACTATCGGCTCGATCTCCTGAACGCGCCCGATCTGGCCGTCCTCCAGCCGCACCTTGATCCCACGCGAGTGCTGCGCCGCCGAGGTCAGGACGTCCTTCACCACGCCAAGCGTCCTTCGTCCCGTGCGCTGATCTTCCTTGCGTATCATTGCCACCCGCAGCCCAGGCCGGATGTCTTTGCGATATTGTCCGTTCATCGATCCTCCCTTCCCTGCATTTTGGGGTATTGTACACGACGCCTCCGTAGCCCGTGCCACTGAGGCCAGGGCTGATGCAAAGTCGTGTGATCGCCGCTCAGCCCTCACCCCCCTAGCCCCCTCTCCCTGAGCGGGAGAGGGGGCGTCGGACGCATCCTGGTGCGGAATCTCCCCTCTCCCCGTGAGGGAGAGGGGCTGGGGGTGAGGGCCGGGCGTGTAACTTTGCACCAGCCCTGCGCCATACCAAACGCACAGATCGTCAGGGCGCGTATAATGAGGGCAGTATTCAGCAGTTTATCTGCCAACAGCCACCCGGTATATCTCAATCTAGCCAGAGGCTCCTCATGCTGATCTGCTCCGATCTCCGCACGGGTGTTGGCTGTGGCGCAATCAACCCGAACGGGACACCTACCTGTGGGCGCTGCAATAACCCTCTGCGCTACGCCATTGAACTTCACGACCCCGGCGACCTGATTGGCCATTACCGTGTCCAGACGATGATCGGCCACGGCGGATTTGGCGCGGTCTACGCGGTTGAGTCGCTCCAGCAGCCCGGTCTGCTCCTCGCGCTGAAAGAGACGTTTGACCCCGCGAGTATCCGCAGCCTCCAGGACGAGTTCACGATTCTCCAGGGCCTCTCCCATCCAACTTTGCCACGTTATTACGAGTGGTTTGAGCATCAGGGCAGCGGTTATCTGGTGATGGAGTTGGTCGAGGGCCAAAATCTGGAAGAGATTCTCATTCGTCGGCGCGGCCCGCTACCGGAGCCGCAGGTGCTCGGCTATGCGGTTCAACTCTGCGATGTGCTGAGTTATTTGCACACCCGGCACAGTCCGATCCTGCATCGTGACATCAAGCCCGCCAATATCCGCCTGACCCCCGATGGGCTGATCAAGTTGGTAGATTTTGGTCTGCTCAAGCAGGGGACGCAGACAACCCGCATGACGATGCGCGGCGTGGGGACGCTGGCCTACGCGCCGGTGGAGCAGTATGGTGGCGACGGACAGCACACCGACCAGCGCAGCGATCTCTATAGCCTGGGGGCAACGCTCTACCACCTGCTGAGCGGGCAGGAGCCGCTACCTGCCGGGAAACGACTTGCCACGGTAGACCCGCTGCCACCCCTGTGCCACGTGAACCCGGCCATCGCAGCGCACGTTGCCGCTGCGGTGACAAAGGCTATGCGCCCGCTTTTGGACCAGCGATACCCGGATGTGGCGCGTTTCAAAGCGGCGCTGCTGGATGCAACCAGCAGCATACCCGCGCCGCCTTCCATTGCCCCGACGATCCCGATTGCGCGGCCCGTTGCCGTGGCGACCGCACCGATGCCTCTGCCGCCGGTTGCCCGCCCGCGTGCGCCGATCCAGTCCAGCCCGCCGTCGGGTGCCAAGCAATCCTCGCCCCTGACCATCTTCCTGGGGGCTGGCTTGGTGGTGCTTATTGCGGTGATTGCGCTGATTTTCGTGGGCCGGGGCGGGCAAACCGCCGTGCAACCGACGACGGTTGCGGCGACTACCGCACAGCCAACA
>CAIRFY010000506.1 GCA_903877945.1 uncultured Oscillochloris sp.
CCGGGTGTGACCGTGATGTGGAACGGCTTTCAACGCCTGATGGAGGTTGCTGATATGTACCGTATTATGCATCAGGATGCCGTATCTTCCCTCTTCCCCCTCTCTATCGAGACAGCATAAACGTTCTGGGTAAAGATATGCTGAACGGGAGAGGGGGAGTATTCCGTATCAGAAAGGGATATACTCCCCTCTCCCCGTGAGGGAGAGGGGTTTAGGGGGTGAGGGGCAAGAAGTAGGAGGGTGAGGGCGGTCTCAGCGCTAACCGTGCCCCGCTCCCGCTTCCTCCTGCATCAGCGTCCACAGCGCCGCCACATCCTCGCGCTCGGTGGGAATGGCACCAATGCTGACGCGAACCATCCAGCGCCCGTCGAGGATCGACGGTGTTAGGAAGGCTGCCCCCGAGTTGTTGATCCTACTAACCCAACCCAGGGTATGTCTGTCCAGTTCCTCGCCAGACAGCCCCGGCGGCTCGTGGCGCACGCAAACGGTCTGGAGCGGCACGGGGGTGAGGCGCACCCACCTCGGCGTCGTATCCACCTGCGTAGCCAGCCACTGCGCGTTGGCAATATCGCGGCGCAAGCGGGCCTGAAGCCCGGCCACGCCCTCCAAGCGAATGAGAAACCAGAGTTTCAGTGCGCGGAAGCGCCGCCCCAGAGGCAATCCCCAATCGCGGTAGTTAGTGACCTGGCCGTCGGCGCTGGTCTGGAGGTAGCTGGGGTTCGTTGACATTACCCGCGTAAGGTGCTGCGGGTCGCGCACGTAGAAGAGCGAGCAGTCGAAAACCACGCCGAGCCACTTATGCGGGTTGAGTACGATACTGTCGGCATCCTCCACACCCGCCCACATCCAGCGGCACTCGGGCAAAATCATCGCCGACCCGGCCAGGGCCGTGTCCACATGCAACCAAATGTCGTGCGTGCGGCAGACCTCAGCAATGGCGGAGATCGGATCGATAGCAGTGGTAGCGGTACTCCCCACAGTCGCAACCACAGCGCAGGGGTGTCGGCCAACAGCTATGTCGGCGGCAATCGCCTCGGCCAGACGATCAGCGCGCATCGCGTGGGCGTCATCCAAGGCAACGATGTGCAGGTTCTCGTGGCCGAAGCCAGCCAGGAGGACAGCCTTCTCCACCGAGCTATGGCTCTGGCCCGAGGCGTAGACGACCAGGGGATGCAACTCTGCCTGGAGCCCGCCACGATTCTGGCTATGGCCGCTGGCCCGCTCGCGGGCGCAGAGCAGGGCAATCAGCGTACTGGTGCTGGCGGTATCCTGGATCACGCCGCGCCAAGCAGCGGAGAGGCCGAGCATCTGGCGCATCCAGTCGGTCGTCAGTTCCTCCAGTTCGGTCAGCGCCGGACTAGCGGCCCAGTTCAGCCCAAGCTGGCCCAGCCCTGAGCTGAGCATATCGCCCAGTACCGAGGCCAGGTGCGCGTTGGCTGGAAAATAACCGAAGAAGCGCGGGTGCTGCATGTGCGAGAGGCCGGGGGCAATGATGCGTTCGATGTCATCCATCAGAGCCTCGAAAGGCTCGGCTTCTGTTGGCGGTTCGGCGGGCAGGGCCGCCCGCATTTCGCCCGGCACCAGGTTCGACCAGACTGGCAGTTCCGAGATATGCTCACGGTAGCCGGCGATATAGTCCACAATCTCGTGGCCGCGTCGGCGAAACTCCTCGGGGTTCATAGAATTAGCCTCAGGAAACCCGCCCGTTTACGGGTGGGAGGAATGAGGCTTGTGCGGCCTCACTCCCTGGTAGGTGTTCGCCTCCGCGCCGCGTGCAGCGGCGCGGGGCAATCACATTCTTGTGCCTCACATCCGCTGGCATTCGAGGATGTATCGCGTGATCACATCTGCACTGACGTGCCCAGCGGTTCCGACATCGTACGAGGGCGACCACAGCGTCCCGGTCTTCCCGATGTGTTTGTTGATTTCGGCGGGGAACTCCTGTCGCAGATAGCGGGCGGTTGCGCCCTTGAACCGCTGGGCCAGATCGGCAGGGCTGTACTTCGGCGGGGCCGAAACGAACAGATGGACGTGATCCGGCATCACTTCTTGGGCGAGGATCTCAAAACCC
>CAIRFY010000507.1 GCA_903877945.1 uncultured Oscillochloris sp.
CCTCACCCCCTGCCCCTCTCCCTCACGGGGAGAGGGGAGTTTCTTCATCAGGATGCGCTCGGCTCCCCCTCTCCCGTTCAGGGAGAGGGGGCTGGGGGGTGAGGGCTGTCCGGCGACCACACGACTTTGCACATGCCCTGGCTCCCGGCTCTGGTCTATTGCCATTCTGCGTCATGTGTGATAGGATCACGGTATATTGCTTTGCTGTACGCGCCATCGTCAGGAGAAAACGCCATAGAGACATCAAGCCTAGCCCGTCGCATCGTCGATCTCGCTGAAGATAAACAGGCTCACGAGATCGCGCTGCTCGACATCCGCACACAGAGCACGATTGCCGACTTCTTTGTGATCTGCTCCGGTGACAACGACCGGCAGCTCCGCGCAATTGTCGATCACATCGACGATCAGGTTCAGAAGCAGTACAGCTTGAACCCGCGCCTTGAGGGCTCGTCTGACACCGGGTGGATCGTGATCGACTACGGCGATGTGGTCGTCCACGTCTTCAGTAACGCTCAGCGCGAGTACTACCGTCTGGATCGTCTCTGGAGCAAGGTTCCACCGGTCGTCGTGGTTCAGTGAGGCTTCTATGAGCAAGGCACTTTCGCGGCGCAGAGCCGCATTTCGTCGCAAACGTGTGGTCTTCTTCGCCGTCGGTGCCGCTCTCGGTAGCGCGTTCGGCCTCGTACTCGGCTCGCTGCTGACGTTCTGGCTCGGCGAGGGTACCGTGCGTACCATCCAGCGTGGTATTCGCCGTATCTCTGGCGACGACGGACATCCGAACTTCGACCTGCTGCTCCAGTAGCGCCTCCACGCGGCGTCGGAGTGCGCTCATATACGGTGACATAAAGGGGAAGGGTTCAAGGCAGATGTGCCTTGAACCCTTCCCCTCTGTGATATAGCAATCCTAAAATGGTTGTGAAAAGGAGTCGAGCCTTTAGGCGGCCTTATCCGGCTAAAGCCTTGACTCCACGCAACAACCCCAAGAGGATTGCTATATGCCAATTCGTCGTGGTGGACCGCTACAGCGGCACATCATCGCCGCGCCGTCGGGCCACGCGGTAGATCCGGTGGGCATGGCGCAAGGCCGGAAAGAGTCTTCGCGAGAGTGACTCGGCAGTGCGCAGGCGACCCCAGTCTGGCGCAGCGGCGGAGATTTTCTGGTAGGCGCTGGCGTGGCTGCCTACAATCCGCCCGACTCTGGAGAGGCCAAGCATGCGGGCGAAGATCGGGAAGCTGTAGCGCAGATGAAAGGTTGTCGGCAGGTGACACTTGATCAGCGGGTAGAAGTTGCTGGCATCTGCCAGATGGCCGCCGAGACGCAAGCCCGCCGCAAGCTCGGCCAGCACCGCGAGCGGGTCTGGCACGTGTTCGAGCACATCAACGCAGAGGGCGCAGGCGTAGCCGGGTTCGATCTGGCCCACGTAGCGCAGGTTGGGGAAGGCGGCGGCGCGATCAAGGGCGTCCTGGCCGGGGAATGGCTCGTAGACATCTACCTGGCGTGCGGGCAGCGCCGCCGCGATCATACGCGCCAGGCCGCCGTAGCCGCCGCCGTAGTCGAGGATCGTGGGCGCGTCCACGCCGCGCAGCCAGCCCGTGATCGCCTCGCGGTGCCCGTGTGAGACTGGGTCGTGCTCGGTGAATCTGCCGTTGATCTCCCAGATCGGGTGGCGGTAGAAGGCAGCCATGCCAACCGGGTTCGGCGCACGGTTATCTAATCCCAGTTCGTCCCAAACGCGATCCATGGCCCGCCAGAGATCGGCGAGGTTGGCGGGTTCCGTCTGCATCAGGGCACGCTCCTTCGCACACGCAGGGCACGAAAAACTCGCCGGACGATCCGCCGGGCCAAGCTGGGGCTGTAGAGGGTGGCCTGCGTATAGGCGTCGGCGCGGGCGTCGCGGGCCACATCCGGCGGGTGGCGCAGCGGGAAGGACAGCGGGTAGGATCGCATGGCGGCAAAGGGGTTGTGCGCGGCGGTGGTGTGCGTTCCCTCGGCCCCGAAACCGATATTGCTGATCAGATTGCGGGTGGGCAGGGCAGTGAGTCCGCCGTGCCGCCAGCAGCTATAGGTCCAGCGGTACGCCCAGGAGTCAACCTGCCCGGCGTAGACCTGGTCGAAGACGCGCCGCCAATAGGTGACGGCGCACCGCTCGCCTAGCAGATCCTCCAGCCAGGTGCTGTCGCGCAGGGTCGGCCAGTCGGCCATCGGGCCATCGTACTGTTGCCAGGCCCGCCGCCACGTGGCCCAGCCCCAGCAGTGCGGGTAGCGCGAGAAGCGGTAACTGGCCGGGGCGGGCCGCCCGTGCTGGAAGTCATCGCCGGAGATCGCCATCACCTGTGGGTTCGTGGCGTAGCGCTCCAGCAGCTCGGCGCAGAAGGGGAAGAAGCTCGGATCGGGCAGACAGTCGTCTTCGAGGATGATGGCGCGTTCCACCATCTGGAAGGCGGTCGTGATCCCGCTCTCAACCCGCCGTCTCAGGCCCATGTTCGCGTCGGCGTAGATGCGGGTGATCGCGCAGGGCCAATCAACCGCCTCGGCAGCGGCGCGGGCGGCGGACACCGCCTCGGAGTCGCCGGGTCGGTCGGCGCGTGGCCCGTCGGCCACGATGATCAATTGGCTGGGCTGGGCTAGGCGCAGCGCCGCACGCACCTGCGCCAACTCGGCGGGGCGGCGGTAGATCAACAGGATGATCGGAATCGTCATGGCCGGACTGCATCCACGATCAGCGATGTATAGACGAGTTTCCCGTCGGCGTTGCGTGAATCAAACCGGCGCGAACGCCGCACCATGCCGTCCGCAGGTTCCCAATCAGTGGCGTGGAACTGAGCGGCCTCGTCAAAATACTCCAGGAGGCGCACGGTAAAACCGGCTTGCTCCAGCATATCTCCCAGCGAGCGGTACGTGTAGAGGATCTTGTGGTCAGCAGCACCGGCACCGGTGCCACCGGGCCGCACCGCCGCGATATAGGCAGGATTGGGGTGCAGGCCATCGGGCACGGCGAGGCGCAGGTGCCCGCCGGGTCGCAGGTAGCGGCGGCATCGTCGGGCTGCATCCAGGCCAGCGGACGGCTCCAGGTGTTCCCAGACGTGTTCGGCGAGAAAGGCGGCCACGCTGCCCTCGGCGAGAATCGTGCGCCAGTCGCGCTCATCAAGCAGGTTGAGCGAGTTGATGTCGGTGGGCACCCAGCCAGACGGCGCGTGTTTACTGGCCCCGATTACGAGCCGCAGGTCGCGGGCGCGGGCCAGATGCCAGCGCAGGAAGAGGCGTTTGATCTGATGTTTGAGCATAGTTGAGTCACTGATCTCGCGGCGGGATCACAGCGATCCGCCCGGTGTAGTCGATCCGATTGAGCAGAAGTCGCACCCCCTTCGCCTCCAAGTACTCGTCCAGCGCCTGGCGGGCACCGCTCCAGTGGCCGTAGTCATCGATGATCAGCACGCCGCCGGGAGCGATCCGTGGGAAGAGGTGTTCGAGTTCGTGGCGTGTCGACTCGTACCAGTCGGTATCGAGGCGCAGCAGGGCGATCTGGTCGGGCGCGGAGGCTGGCAGCGTCTCCTCAACTTTTCCGCGCACGTAAGCGATCTGCGTGGCCGGGTAGCCTGTGCGGGCCATATTCGTCCGCACGTCATCCAGGGGCGCGTAAGCCCAGACTGAAGAGGGGTCAGCGCGGTCGCTGCGGGCCAGCCGGGCGGCGGCGGACTCACCGGTGTAGGAGACATCGCGCTGGTCGGGCGGGGGCATACCCTCAAAGGTATCGAAGAGCAGCAGTCGGCGGCGCTCGTTACCCAGCTTACGCAGGGTGTAGGCCGTCGCCATCATGCTCCCGCCGCGCCAGACCCCGCACTCAACGATGTCGCCCGGCACGCCCGCTCGCTCGATGTAGCGCACCGCCGAGCAGAGGGCGAAGATACGCTCGGACGAGGTGAGTGTGTAGGGCCGAACCAGCCGAACAATCTCGGTCATCTCCGCGTCGAAGTCGGGCGGCAGTTCCTGCACTGTGGGCGCACGATAGCGCACGATGTCGAACCCGGCTCGGCGCAGCAGGGCGCGTAGCCCGCCAATCAGTGCGTTTCCGCTCATGGTTGTGTACCCCCATTGGACAGCATGCGCGCCACCTCGTGGATCGCAGTGCGATTCAGCCACCAGCTCAGCCCGAGATAGACCGCGCCGCCGGTGGCCCCGAGCAGTGCCAGTTCTCCCAGATCCGGCAGGCCAGTCGTCAGGGGCGCAAGCCCGAGGATCACCAGGAGCATGCCCGCGCCGCAGGCCAGGGCTGGCAGCAGCCCACAAACGAACTCCGTCACGGATAGGCCGATCAGGGTGAAGGGAATAGCGAAGGCCGGGTAGGCCGTCACCAGAGTGACGATGGCGTAGGCTGCGGTCACGCCGAAGATCCCCCAACGCAGGCCGATGATAAACCCGATCACGGTGATGACGCCTGCGCCCACACCCCAGCGCAGCAGCCAGTCGGTGCGGGCGCGGGCCTGGTAGATCAGCCCGACGGTGCCGCTGAGCGACTGGAACAGGCCAACTGGAGCCAGCACGAGCAGGAGCGGTGCGGCAGGCAGCCACTCGGGGCCGAAGGCCGCACGCACCAGCGGCTCGCGCAGCGTCCCGAGGACAATGAAGATCGGTGTGGCCAGGAAGGCGATCATAGCCGTCAGTTGTAGGTAGGCGCGGCGGAAACGGGCGTCATCCTCGATCCGCGCCAGTACCGCGAACATCACCCGGCTGATCACCAGCGACAGGCTCTGCTGCGGGAAGAGCATGATCCGGTAGGCGAGCGTATAGATGCCCAGGCTCAGGGTGCCCAGGTAGCGCCCAACCAGGGCGTAGTCAGCGTTGCGGATGATGTAGTTGGCGATGTTGAATCCGACCAGCCCTGCGCCGTAGGAACGGATCGTCTCAATCGCGCTGCGGTCGAAGCACACATGCGGGCGCCAGGGGCTGGCCACCCAGGCCAGGATGGTTGTGGTCAGCGTGGTGGCCAGTGTCTGGCCGACCAGGCTCCAGACGCCCATGCCCGACAGGCCCATGCCCACGCCTACGGTGGCCCCCGCGACAGCGGCGCTGATCTCGACCAGCGCCAGGGCACGGAAGGCGATGCTGCGCTGGATCAGGGCGAGTTGCACCAGGCCGAGGCTAGAGATCACGAAGCTGATGCTTAGCAGGCGCAGCACCGGGGTGACGCCCGGCTCGCGGAAGTAAAGCGCGGCCAGCGGCGCGCCCAGGGCGATCAACGCGGTGCAGAGGGTGCCAATGCCCAGGTTGAGCCAGAACGTACTCGCCAGCAGGCTGTCATCGCACTCGCTGCGCTGGATGATCGCCGCGCCGGTGCCCAGGTCTTTCAGCAAATCGACAAAGCCGGTGATGGTGATCGCCATGCTGAGCAGCCCGTAGTTCTGCGGGCCGACAAGCCGGGTGAGCAGCACCAGCGTGCCGAACACTAATATCTGACGCCCGATCTGGCTGACGGCGGCCCACTTGACGCCGCTCACGGCTGCCTGGCGCAGAGCAGTCATCGGCGCACCCCGGCAATGCGGGCAGCGTCGAGAATGGCCCAGAGTCGGTTGAGCTGGGTACGCTGGTCGAAGTGGACGCGGGCGCGGTCTGCGGCAGCCGCCCCCATCCGCCCGGCCAGCGCCGGGTCGCGGGCCAGAGTCAGCATCGCCTCGGCCATGCCCGCCGCGTCCCCCTGATCGACCAGCAGGCCGGTCGCACCCTCAACAACCACATCAATGATCCCGGCGTGGCGGGTGGCTACCACCGGCAGACCGGCGGCCCCCGCCTCGATGATCGCCACCGGGGTGCCCTCAGAGTCGCCGGACAGCGCCACCAGGGAGTGCTGGACAAAGGCGCGTGAGCGGGCCATCAGGGCGGCAACCTCGGCGTGGGGCAGGGGGCCGGGGAAGCTGACCACGTCGGCCAGACCCATGGCCTTGGCCAGACGCAGACACGACTCGCGCAGCGCCCCGTCGCCCACCATCGTCAGGCGGGCCTCGGGCATGGCGGCGTGTACCTGCTGGAAGGCCAGCAGGGTAAGCTGGGGAGCCTTCTTATCAACGAAGCGACCGACAGCCAGGAAGTGCGGCGGCGCGGCGGCGGGGTTGGCCCCCTGAAACAGATTGACATCAGCGCCATACGGCAGGTAGTGCAGGCGATCACGAGGCGCACCGAGGGCCAGTAGGCGCGACTCCATCTCACGCGAGACGGCGATAATCGCGGCGGCGCGGGCGAACAGCGCGGGGTAGTGCGGGCCGTAGGTGGCAAGAATATCGCGCTCGTAGGCGTCGGCACCGTGAAAGTGTACAGCGAGGGGCACGTTGGCCCAGGCGCAGGCGCGGGCGACCTCCGCGCCAGTGGGGCCATACTCAGCCAGCACAAGCTCGCAGCGTACGGCGCGCAAAAACGCGGCCAGGCCGAGGTCGGAAGCCAGGCGCAGCGGCTCGCGCAGCGGGCGCGGCATGGTCGTCAGGCGGGCGCGAGCCACGCCAAGGGGCGGCGGCAGCAGCAGACGATGATGATCACGCCAGCGCGGGAACCAGCCGCCGTAGAGGACACGAATATCTGCCGGGAGGCCGCGCACATGGGCCTCGATAAAGCTCTCCGAGAAACTCTCACGGTTGGGCCTGATCACGCAGAGCCGGGGTGTCGTCACGACAGCACCTCGACGAGCGGGCGGCGGGCCACCATCAGATAGATACAGGCATCGCGGGCGCGCCGGGTTGGCGAGGAGCAGGCGTCGGCCAGCGCCACAAGGGGCTGGATCAGCAGGCCAAATGGCGCGTGGAGCCGGGGCGGGATGGGCGCGAGTATGGCGTCCTGGAGCAACTGAATAGCCGCAGCGCCCAGGCCCATGATCCCCTCCTGGTGCTGAAGCTCCAGCCCAGCCAGCGCAATCTGGCGCGCCAGGCCGCTGCCCGTCCAGCGCCAGTAGTCGGTGGGATTGGGGTGGTAGAGCCAGTAGCCGTGGGTCGAGAGGATCAGGATACCGCCGGGGCGGAGGATGCGCTGGCACTCGGCCAGATAGGCGGCGGGCGATACCACATGCTCAAGCACCTGGCTGGAGAGGAGAACATCAGCCGATCCATCGGCCAGAGGCACACGGCCATCGGCGGGCATATACAGATCGGCCCGAGGGTTATCCCGCAGATCGACCCCGATGTAGCGGGCGACTCGTGGCTCCAGAATCGGTCGGTAGGGCATCGCGCCGCAGCCGAGATCGACCAGCGTTGTGGGCGCTGCGGGTAGCCAGGAGTCGGCAACACGCTCGATAGCTTCACGCAGGCGAACCAGGGAATAATAGCGCGTACTCGTGCGCGGCGGGTAGAGGCGGTTAAGCATAGTCGTCCACCGGGGGCTGAAGCCTCCGGCTGTTGTCTGCGAAGGCCGCCTACGCGGCCTGGGTTAGGTATTCACGGGCCAGGCACACAGGGATTATGCACCATTCTGTACACTGCTGCAACCGTAGCAGAAAACGTGCTACCGTACACGCTGGAGTCCGATCAGCCAGCCGAAGGTTAGCAGCCAGACCCAATTGATCACGGCATAGGTAGGTTCCATTCTTCCAGATCCGCGCTCCACCACAGGCAGGACAGATTATCGGATGCGCCGTCGGCGGCGCAGGTGCCACCGGCGTTGTCGGCGGCGCAGGTGCCGGTCCGGGGGTGCCGTTCACCAACACCTCGGTCAGCGCGAGAGGGCATCCATGGTGTACGCCTATGAGTGCATCGCTGGCGGCTACGCTGCGTCGGGGAGGGTATAGGCGAGGTCGTAGGCGTGGACGCCGTCAGCAATGTCCAGAGTCATTGTGCCGACCAGCCCGACCAGATCGCCGGTGCCGGAGTCTGGCACGACACTAATCGCAAGTTGCTGGGTGCCGCGATCCACAGTGCCGCTATGCGGCAGGACAAAGCTGCCCTGGCGACCGTGGAGCGCACCGGTGACTCGCTCGATGGCAACGTAGCCGGCGGAAATCTCGACGCTGGTTCGGGCGCTGAGCATCTCGCCGTGGCTGGTGCCGACAAGGTCGCCCTGGAACTGCTTCGTGATCGCGAGTCGGCCAAGGCTGGCATCTGCCTCAGCGTGGGCGAGCGCCTGCGGTGTCAACTGCACCATCGGCCTACCTCGCCGCCGCCCGCGCCGAGAGCGAGCGGCAGGGCTATGCCGAGCGTGTCACCTACGTCCACGGCGATTTTGTGGCCCTCTCCCCTAGTGTGGCCCTCGCCGATGTCGTCGCGCTCGACCGGGTAGTCTGCTGCTACCCCGATATGCCGGCGCTGGTCGGGGCAGCGGCCGCCCGCGCCGGGCGGCTGCTCGGCCTGGTCTACCCGCGCGATGTCTGGTGGGTGCGGGCGGGGGTGCGGGTGGGTAACCTCGGGCTGGCGCTCCAGCGTTCGGCCTTCCGTATCTTCTGCCACCCGACCGCCGCCGTGGACGCGGCGATCCGGCAGGCGGGCCTCACCCAGCGGTTCCGGCAGACGCGCGGCATGTGGCAGGTAGTGATCTACGCCCGCAGCTGATCTCGCCAGGCTGGCAAACGCGGAGTTAAGGATGCCCGGATCGCTGACTGGCTACGCGACGTTCTCGGCCATTGTCCGCCGCCGGGCCAAGATCTGCAGGAGCGCCCGGCGTCGCTCCGCAAGCGTCGCCAGCCAGAACCCCGCAGTCCGCGTATCGGTTGATGCCGCCCCGGCGATCTGCTGGTCGATGAGCGCGATCATCTCCTCCAGGCTGGCGATCACCCCCTGGGCGCGGCGCGCCACCTGCCCACGCAGCAGATCCGACGCCCCCTGGTTAGCCGCGTCGAGCAGCGCCCGCACGCCGAGGAAAACCCCCGTGCCCAGCAGCACGGCCACCCCGATGCCCGGCACCATCCCGAGCCCGAGGCCGAGAGCGGCCAGGCCGGACGTGATGCCCGCCGCGCTCAGCCCAATCACCGAACCCGACGCATAGACGGCGGCGATCGGCACGCCCACGGCGGCCAGCCCGGCGGCGGCGACCTTCGTGGCCTGCGCCGCCGCGCTGTCGTTCTGGCCGCGCAGCCGCACGGCGCGCAGCTCGCGCACGAAGCGCCAGAGCGCGCGGTACTGGTCATCGCTGATGCCCAGCGCTGCCTGCGCCGTGCTGAGCAGGGCGTCCTGCTCCGGGGCGAGCAAGTCGTTGGCCCAGGCGATCTCTAGCAGGTTGAGTATCAGGACGTAGCGCACGTCTTCCGATGCCGCCGTGAATGCCGACACCGCATCGGCAAACACCGGCGGCGCGCAGACGTAGCTGAGCACGATCTGCCGACCGACCGGTGAGAGCCCGTCGAGATCGACGAGTTCGATGATCAGCTGGATCTCGTCCTTATCCAGCGCCCCGTCGGCGGCGGCCAGCGCATAAAGCGCGCCAGCGAAGGCCACGCGCTGCTGCTCGGGGAGCGCGGCGATGTTGACCGGCTCTCCCTTCGTCTGGCCGGTGACGGCCTGCTGCACCTGACCGACCGCGCCGGTGATCCCACGCCCGGCCTCTGTGGCCACATCCTGCGCCACCGCGCCGGCCTCACGGGCCAGGCGCTCGGCATCCTTGCGGGCCGCATCCAGCGAGGTTTGGACCGTGCCGATCAGCTTCCCGAGCTCTCCCCACAGGTCACTCATGCTGGGCCTCCGTATTCAGCGGGAGGTGGTCGATCCGCTACCCCTTCGACCAGCGTGATCACCGCTGGCATCAGCATAGCACGCCATGGACGGCTGCGCCTGCTGCGGCGATCTCTGTTGGCTCTACGATCTCACTTCTGCCAGTAGAGGCAAACGAGTTATTACATATGTCCCTGCGTAGGCTGGCTAATCCGATCTATGCAGGCTTTGTGCGTTACAAAGACGAACGACGGCAAGGCACGCACGAACCTGCGATCACACCGGAGGAATGGGAGCGGCTAGAGGAACTGCGGAAGCAGCATGCGCGGGCGCGGCCAGGGAAACCAATTGTACGAGGGACGGGCGGCGTACTCAGTCAGATCGGCTACTGCGGAATCTGCGGTCAACAGCTACGCTCTTGGGCGGCGGGCAGTGAACAGTGAACTCATTGCGACGATTTGGTTACGTGGAACACGCACCCAGGTGGAAGGAGTGGCGTGGAAACCAAAACCCGCCTATCGTCTCATAGCGGAGACAGTGGCGGGCTTGACGGAAAGTGGCGACCCCGATTGGGCTTGACTGAGCAGGGTCAACTTGACGTAGGTTTTCCTGAAATCTGGATGACGGCGGCTGATTGAGGCCACCGTGATTCCTAATAGCATTCTACCACACGTCACCCCCAGCCAGATCGGGGGTGCGCGATGACCAGCACTCCCGGCTATCAAACCTTCACCGTCACACTCTCCGACGCAGATGCCGATCTGCTGCGGGCGGAACTGCACACACAACAAGAGCTTACCGACAAACTGGCGGACACTTTCGGTATTCCTTCCCTCGCCTGGGACATTGAGGGGATAGCCAGCGCCATTCTCTCTCGTATGCTGCGCGAGAATGCGGCACGCCAGATCGGGGGTGAGCGATGACCACACTTACCCCCACGACCGAGGCGGTAGACGCTGATCTCGATGCCTTCTTCGCCGCAATAAGCTGGGACGGTGGCCGGGTTGAAGTGGTGGCCGGCACCAATCAGGCCGACAACCCCGACAAGATTGATCTCATCACCTACATTAAGGGCAAGCGGGC
>CAIRFY010000508.1 GCA_903877945.1 uncultured Oscillochloris sp.
ATTCTGCATCTTGCATTTTGCATTTTGCATTCTGCATTCTGCATTCTGCATTCTGCATTCTGCATTTTGCATTTTGCATTTTGCATTTTGCATTTTGCATTTTGCATCTTGCATCTTGCATCTTGCATCTTGCATTTTGCATCTTGCATCTTGCATCTTGCATCTTGCATCTTGCATCTTGCATCTTGCATCTTGCATTCTGCATTCTGCATTCCGCATCTTACATTTTGCATTTTGCATTTTGCATTTTGCATTCTGCATATGAACCGTCCTTCCATCTCCGCTATCATCCCCACCTGGAGTGCGCTGCGCTTCCTGCCAGCCTGCCTGAGCGCACTGCGCGCCCAGCTTGGCTCGCAGGACGAGATCGTGCTGGTGGATAACTGTTCGCGTGACCGCGCCGGGGACTGGGCACGCGCCCACGCGCCCGACGTGCGGGTGGTTAGCTTGCCGCAGAACCTGGGCTTTGCCGGGGGCACTAACGCGGGCATGGCCGCCGCCAGGGGCGAGTTGCTGCTGCTGATCAACGACGATGCCTTGGCCGAGCCGGGCTGCGTGGCAGCCCTCTGGGCTACCCTGCGCGACGCGCCGCAGGCCGGGGCGGCCGCCGGTGCCCTGGTCTTCAGCCGTCGCCCCGAGGTCGTCGCCTCGGCGGGCATCCGCTTCCAGGGCGACGGCGTAGCCACCGACCTGTACCTGGGCACGCCGGTGGCCGAACTGCCGACGGAGCCAGTGGCGATCTTCGGGGCCAGCGGTGGTCTGGCTCTGCTACGCCGCACGATGCTCGATGATAGTGGCCCGTTCGCCGGGGATTTCTTCTGCTACCTGGAGGACGCCGACCTGGCGTGGCGGGCGCGGCTGCGCGGCTGGGGCACGCTGCTGGCACCGGGGGCGCGGGCGCGCCACGTCTACTCGGCCACGGGCGGGCAGGGCAGCCCCTTCAAACAGCGGCTGCTTGGGCGCAACCGGCTGCGCCTGATCGTGCGCTGCCTGCCCGCGCCCATCCTGCGGGACTGCCTCGCAGCGATCCTGCGCTACGACCTGCTGGCGACGACCTACGGGCTGCTGCGCGGCCAGCCAGCCATCGTCGCAGGGCGTCTGGACGCCTTGCGCGAACTGCCCGCCCTGCTGGCTCAGCGCCGATTGATCCAGGCCGGTCGCACGGCTCCGCTCGGCGACCTTGCCACCTGGATCGAGCCTGCACCATCGCCCCTGGCGGCCCTGCGCACCCAGCGGCGGCTGGCGGCCCTGCTTCAGCTCAATACCTCTCAAATAAGGTGTCTGCCGCTGGGCAGCCCTCACCCCCCAGCCCCCTCTCCCTGAACGGGAGAGGGGGGGTATTCCTCGTCAGGAAGCGATATACTCCCCTCTCCCCGTGAGGGAGAGGGGCAGGGGGTGAGGGTGCGAGACTGGCTTCAACCCTAGGATCTCCGCCTCTCGCCGTTTGAGTCTCGCCTAGCGAGAGTGCTACAATGATCCACAATCTGAAATCCAAAATCCACAATCAAGGAGACTACCATAGACGAAATTCGTACCCAAGACGGCAAGCGGCTACACTCAACGTCGGCTCCACGCACCCGCGCCGTCCTCGTCGGGGCCGAGGTGAACAGCTTCCACAGCGCATGGAGCGCCGAGGACTCGTTGCGCGAACTGGCCCTGCTCGCCGAAACCGCTGGCCTGGAGGTGGTCGGCAGCCTCTATCAGAAGCTCGACCAGCCCTTCCCCAAGCACTTTATCGGCCCCGGCAAGGTGCGCGAGGTCGCTGAACTGCGCGAGCGCACCAGCGCCGGGTTGGTGATCTTCGATGATGAGCTGAGTCCTGCGCAGACGCGCAACCTGGAGGAGGATCTCCAAGTGGGCGTACTCGACCGCACCGCCCTGATTCTCGACATCTTCGCCCAGCATGCGCGCACCCATGAGGGCCGCCTCCAGGTGGAACTGGCCCAGTATAACTACATGCTGCCCCGCCTACGCCGCCAGTGGTCGCACCTTGAGCGTCAGGCCGGCACCGGCGGCGGCACCTCGGCGGGCGGCGTGGTCGGTCTGCGCGGCCCTGGCGAGACTCAGCTGGAGATCGACCGGCGGCTGATTGACCAGCGTATCGCCCTGCTCAAAGAGCAACTGGCAGACGTTCACCGTCACCGCGAGCTCTACCGCCAGCGGCGCAAGAGCAGCGGCGTGCCGGTGATCGCCCTGGTGGGCTACACCAACGCCGGTAAGAGTACTTTGCTCAACGCGCTCTGCGGCTCCGATGTGCTGACCCAAGATCAGCTTTTCGCTACCCTCGATCCGACCACGCGCCAGGCCACGCTGCCCGGCAACCATCAGGTGCTGCTCACCGACACCGTTGGCTTCATCCAGAAGCTGCCCACGCAGTTGGTGGCCGCCTTCCGCGCCACCCTGGAGGAGATCAACGAGGCCGACCTGCTGCTGCATGTGGTGGATCTGACTCATCCCAATGCCCAGGAGCACGCTCAGACGGTGGAGAAGACCCTGGAGGAGTTGGGGGTTGATCGCAGGCCGACCCTGACGGTGCTGAACAAGGTCGATAAGCTCGACGGGATCGACCCGTCCGAAGTGGGCCGACTGGCGGCTGAGATGGGCCTGCCCAGCGATGTGATCGCCGTCTCGGCACAGAAAAGCTGGGGTCTGGATCGCCTCGGCGAGCGGATCGTGGCGGCCCTGGCCGAAACGATGGTGGCCCTGAACGTGCTCATCCCTTACCAGCGCAACGACCTGGTCGCGCTCTGGCACCGCCGTGGCGTGATCGACCAGGAGGAGTACGCTGGCGATGGCACCCACATCCAGGGACGCATCCCGCACGCCCTGGCCCAGCAGTTCACACGGTTTGTGCAGCGATGAAAGGGAGGGAATGGCAGAGAGGGTTTCCCTCTCTGCCATATCTATTGGGGGATCGTCATGCGCCTAGAGAAGATCGAGTTGCGGCGGATCGTCCTGCCCTTCCTGACTCCCTTCGAGACCAGTGGCTGGCGTGAGGAGGCCAACTACTCGGTGATCGTGCGCCTTTTTGCCGAGGGTGCCGAGGGTTGGGGCGAGGCTCCCGTCAGCACTGGCCCCTGGTATAACGAGGAGACCTTCGCCACCGCCTGGGTGATGCTGCGCGACATCCTGATCCCGCTGGTGCGGGAGGCGAACCTGGAGCGGCCTGAGGATGTGGACATCCTCTTCACACGGGTGCGCGGCAACCGTATGGCTCGCTCGGCGATTGAGTTTGCTGCGTGGGATCTCTTTGGCAAGCTGCGCGGCCAGAGTCTGAGCGCCATGCTCGGTGGCACACGCACGACGGTGGATGTGGGCGTGAGCGTGGGCGTGCAGCCCAGCATCGCGGCCCTGCTGGATGTGGTCGGCGGCTATGTGCAGTCCGGCTACCGGCGGGTCAAGCTGAAGATTAAGCCGGGCTGGGACATCGAACCGACGCGGGCGGTGCGTGAACGCTGGCCCGACCTGCGGCTTCAGGTGGATGCGAACAGCATCTATACGCTGGATGCGGCTGACCATCTGGCTGAGCTTGATGCCTTCAACCTGCTGCTGATCGAGCAACCCCTGGGCCACGACGACATCTTTGACCACGCCAAGCTCCAGCGGCGCCTGCGCACCCCGATCTGCCTGGACGAGAGCATTGTCTCGCCAGAACACGCACGCTGGGCGCTGGAAATGGGTGCCTGCGGCGTGATCAACATCAAGCCTAGCCGGGTGGGTGGCCTGGCCCCGGCGCGGCAGATCCACGACATGGCCCAGGCGGCTGGCGTGCCGGTCTGGTGCGGCGGCATGCTGGAGACGGGCATTGGTCGGGCGGCCAATGTGGCCCTGGCCAGCCTGCCCAACTTCAGCCTGCCCGGCGACATCAGCGCGAGCAACCGCTACTTCGCACGGGATGTGGTGACGAACCCGTTCGTGCTGAACGCCGACAGCACCCTAAGCGTGCCAACGACACCGGGCGGAGGTGCCGTGGTGGATTTAGCGTATCTCGACCAGATCACGTGTGAGAAACTGACGATTGCATCTTGAAGAAGAGGGGTTGCCAGTCTCGCTGGCAACCCCTCTTCTTCATGTCACAACACTGCTGTTTGTGGGACGGTGGAAGGGGTCGGCGTGGGGGTAGAGGCGGGTACCTGGCAGTCAAATTGGTCGATCACATTGCGGGTTCCCCGCTCTTGCACCTGAACACGGTAGATCCCTGGCCGCTCGTCGCCGATGCTCAGGCGGATGCTGTAGAGCCCGTCATTGCGGGAGAACCCGCCGCCCACGGGCCGACCACCGAAGGACACAATCAGGGCCACGTCTGATCCCACACGACCATCGACCGGGATCACATCGCCGGGGAGGCACGGGATCACCGCGAGACCCGTCGCCAATTCATTAGTGATAAGCGTCGGCGTCGGGGTTGTGTCGGCGGTGGACGTGGGGAGAAAGGCCGATATCGGCTGCGGCGTATCCGAAGCCACACTGGTACTCGTGGCGGTTGGCGTGGACGTGAAGGTCGGTGTTGGCGTTGGCGTTGCGGGGTTTGTCCCTTGAGATCCGCTCGTATTAGGTGCCGGTGCCGTCGGAGTACCAGCGCGCTCGGTCTGGAGCAAGATCGCCGTGCGCGTCTTCAGACAGTCAGCGTAGGGCGGGTAGGGCGGGTCATTCTGTGGCCCCAAAGTTGGGCAGTTAGTAAGGGTCTTTTTAGGGTCAAACGTCGGTGTTGGTATTATGACAGCGGCTGCGGTCGCTGTGCGGTAGCACGCATCGTAGCCCGTAGCCTCTGTGGCGCAGACATTCGCGGCAATAACGCCGCCGGTTTGGAAGCCAGTCGGTGCATAGAGGAACATCAGCGCCAGCGTAGCGATGGTGACGACGATCAGCGAGATTGGCCAGAAGAGGCTGCGATGTGACATAGAGCAATTCCACGAATCTGACGAGAGTCATTTTAATAATCTCTCAATACTTTACCATAAGACAAGGTTTCAAGTGCTAGGTTTCAGCTTTACAGTGTGGCGATGAAGCGAGGATGCGACGAGGCGATGCTATCGCATCCTCGCCTCATCGCGTCTCCGCCACACTGTAAAGCTGTTCTGAACCATGTCTAAGCGACGAACAACCGGCAACTTCTGCCTGTTGGCGACATCGGTTCGCGTAGAGTATAATGGAAAAAGTTTCCCCACCGCAGAGGCGTGCATGGCTTCCCAATCGCTCTATCGTAAGTGGCGATCTCAAACCTTCGACGAGCTCATCGGCCAGGAGCACGTCGTTCAGACTCTGCGCAACGCGATTGTCGAGGGGCGCGTGGCCCACGCCTACCTCTTTACCGGCCCACGCGGCGTGGGGAAGACGAGCATGGCCCGCCTGCTGGCCAAGGCCGTCAACTGTATCGAACCCGACCCGGCGGCCCGACCCTGCGGGCACTGCCACGCGTGTACGTCGATTGCGGAGGGCCGCGCCGTCGATGTGATCGAGATGGACGCCGCCTCACATACCTCGGTGGACGACGCCCGCGAGCTTATTGAGCGGGTGCAGTTTCGGCCTGCCGAGATGCGCTTCAAGGTCTATGTGATCGACGAGACGCATATGCTCTCGACGGCGGCGTTTAACGCGCTGCTGAAGACCTTGGAGGAGCCGCCGGATCACGCAATCTTTATTCTTGCGACCACCGAGGCGCATAAGGTTCCGGCCACGATCCTCTCGCGCTGTCAGCGCTTCACCTTCACCCGCCACAGCGTGGCCGCCACCAGCGCCCACCTGCGCCAGATCGCGGCGTCCGAGAACCTGAATCTCGACATCGGCGCGCCCGAGGCAATCGCCCGCGCCGCAACTGGCAGCATGCGCGATGCGCTGGGTGTCCTTGAGCAGTTGGCATCCTTCGGCCAGGGTAGCATCACGCTTGAACAAGTACACAGCCTGTTAGGGATGACCGCCGCCGCCGAGGTGGACGCGCTGATCGAGGCGCTGCTCGATGATAATGTGTGTACTGCCTTGCGTGCGGTGAACGGCGTGGCCGACCAGGGTGCTGACATCCGCCAGTTCACCCGCGACCTGGTGGAACGCCTGCGCGCACTGATGCTCCTCCGCGCCACGAGCGACCCCAGTTTGCTGGATGTGGGCGAGGACGAGCTGCGTATGCTGGAGGGCTGGGCGCAGCGCGCCGATACGGTCGCTCTGGTGGCGTGGATCAAGCTTTTCAGTGGGCTCGATTTCCAACTCCGCACCACGCCCTACGGCCACCTGCCCCTAGAACTGACGGTGGTTGAGGCGCTCGTGGGGCCAGCAACCAGGGAGCAGGGAACGGGGAACGGGGGGCAGACAACAGGGAGCCGACGGACGACGGCGGTGCCTGCCGCACCCACGCGAACTGCGCCGCCTGTGCGGGCCGCGCCTACGCTCGTGCGGGACGAACCCACGCCCTTGATCATTGTGCCCGAGGTTTCGCCGGCGCTGGTGGCACCGCCCGCGCCTGAGGCTCCTGCGCCCGAGGCTCCTGCCGCACCGGAAGATGCGTCGACCTCCCATGCGCCGACCGTCGATCAGGAGGCGTTTATCGCTGCCAACGCCGACTTCACCGTGCTGGAGCGCATTGAGTCCCTGTGGGATGACATCAAGCGTGACGTGCGCCCGCGTAGCCCGATGCTCCAGGCGCTGCTCAAGGACGTGCGCCCAGTCGATGTTGAGGGCAACACAATTGTACTACTTGCCTCTTCGGGCTTCCATAAGTCGAACCTGGAGAAGCCGCAGAACATCAAGATTGTTGAGGATGTGATCAACAAACTGCTCGGCGAGGTGTTTGCTCTCCGCTGCACGAGCGAGTCGAAGAGCGAGACCCGCGACCTGCGCGGGCAGATCCGCGAGGCGCGCAAGGATGAACTGGTGCGCGCTGCGATGAATATTTTCGAGGCCCATATTGTCGATATTGAGCCTGAGGCATGATCTTGTCGAAGGCGAGGGCGTTGTGGTAAGCTTAGCAAACCTGATTACGATAAGGAGTGATCGATGAACCCACGTCAGCTACAGCAAATGGCACAGCAGATGCAGCGCCAGATGCAGAAGATTCAAGAGGAGCTCGCCGTAACGACGATTGAGGGTAGCGCCGGCGGCGGGGCGATCACGGTGAAGATGAACGGCCACCGCGAGCTCCAGGCGATCACGATCTCGCCCGAGGTGGTGGACGCTAGTGACGTGGAGATGCTCCAGGATCTCTTGCTGATTGCGTTCAATGACGCCTCGAAGAAGGCTCAAGAACTGGCCGAGCAGCGGATGGGGCCGCTCACCGGCGGGATGAAGGGTATACCGGGGCTGTTTTAATGCAAAATGCAAAATGCAAAATGCAAAATGCACGATGCACGATGCACGATGCACGATGCAAACGGCGAGGCTTTGTACCTAATAGCAATCCTAAGGCATGTTTCAAAATGGGCACATTCAGCTTTACAGTCTTGCGATGATGCGCCGAGGCGATGAGGCGATACGGAGCGCCTCACCGCGTCATCGTTTCGTCGCTGAATTGTCAATCTGGATTGAAACATGCCTAAGATATGGTTTCAGAGGGGCCGAGTTTACTTTACACTCTTGGCATACTTACCCCCCCTAGCCCCCCCGCACGCGGGGGGGGACAACGCATTGGGTTCCCCCCGCACGCGGGGGGGGGCAACGCATTGGGTTACCCCCGCACGCGGGGGGGGACAACGCATTGGGTTCCCCCCGCACGCGGGGGGGGACAACGCATTGGGTTCAGATCGG
>CAIRFY010000509.1 GCA_903877945.1 uncultured Oscillochloris sp.
ATCTTGCGGCGTTAGAACGCCCCAAATCGCCTCTTCCCCCCCCCCTTTGAACCCCGCGTGCGGGGGGGCTAGGGGGGGTGATTCAAACTACAACTGTAGTAAAACCTACTACCTGGATAGACATGGATCAGGCTGATCGGGCTGATTCAGGAAATAGACGGTGCGCTCAGCGGCTGTCAGACCGCGCCCGGCGGTGCGGCAGGCCAGATCGGCCAGGGCGGCGGGCCGCAGTTCCCAGATGCCCACCAGCCCGTCGGGCGTGACGATGACCGCGCTCTGCCCATCGGCGCGGAGGAACTCGTCCCTCGCCGGGGATGTGCCCAGGAGAAGCGGCGTGTCACCTGAACCGAGGTTCCAGACCCGGTTGCCACTCAGTAGCCGGGTTCCATCCAGGCTGAAGGAGAGCAACGTGACATTCAGAGTCGGGTCAGTGAGCGGGGTCGCTTGCCGAGACGGGCCATCAACTCCTACGGCATGCACGAAGAGGGGGCCATTGGTGTTGGGCGGCCAGCCCTCGCCCACACTGTGGACAAGCAGCCGCCCATCCTTGGGGCTGAAGGCCAAATTACTGATCGGCCCACGGGAGTCTGGCAGTACTCGTGGTGCGCTATCGGGTGCGGTTCGATCCCAGATCTGGATGGCACCCCCATTCTCGCCAATGACCAGCCAGCGCCCATCAGGGCTGAAGGCCAGGGCGCTTGGCCCGAAGCCGACACTCGTGGGGGCCAGCTTGCGCGGGGCCGCGCCCGGCGTCTGCGTATCCCAGAGCAGCGTGCCACTCCACGTTGTGAGGGCCAACCAGCGTCCGTCGGGCGCGAGGGCCATCACCCGCATCGATTCCGCCACTGCGGGAGTCTCCCATGTCGGGCCGCTCAGTTGATCCGCACGCAGGTCGTAGAGTCGGAGCGCACCGTCCGGCGCGGTCAGGGCCAGCCAGTCCCCGTTTTCGCTCACGACGAAGCGATCCGCACTCTCGACGGTTAGCGCGGCGCTGAGGGCTGGGTTCTGGAGATCGAGGACGCTGATCTGAATTGATTGCGTGGTGCTTATGGTACTTGTCATCATCAGCCAGCGCCCAGCCCCGCCGAACGCCACCTGTAGTATAGCGTTGGCACTGGGCAGGCAGCGCGCCGACCCGGCTGGGGCAGCGGCCTGGAGATCCATGATCGCGCCGCCCACGTCGCTGCCCACCGCCAGCGTATGCTGGTCAGGGCTGAGGGCCAGGGATCTGGCGCTGGCCGTGCCGACACACCTGTGTATATCGAGGAAGCGCGGCAGCGCCGGTGTTGACTGAGTCGTGTCCCACAGGCGCAGCGTCCCATCGGCACTGCGGCTTATCAGCAGGTCGCCAGATGCGGTGAAAGACAGGGCATAGATTGCGTCCTCGTGGCCGCGCAGTGGCTGCGCCAGCGGCGGGTTGGCGGCAAGATCCCAGCGGCGCACCATCGTGTCGGCGCCCGCACTGACCAGCCAGCGCCCGTCGGGGCTAAAGGCGACCGAGCGCACGCTGCCCTCGTGGCCGCGTAGCACCTGTGGCGCTACGCCGGGCTGATCAATGTTCCACAGACGGACGGTTGTATCATCGCTTGCGCTGGCCAGCGTGCGCCCATCAGGGCCAAAGGCCAAGGCATTCACGACCTCTTCATGTTCGCCCAGGACAACCATTGTCGCGGCGGGGTCGGTGACGGTGATCTCCCAGCGCCGCACCTGGCCGGACATCGTGCCGTCAACCAGCCAGCGCCCATCGGGGCTGAAGGCCAGGGCAAAGACCGTCGTACCGAAGCCAGAGATCTCGTCTCCCTGGCCCACCGGATCGGCGGTCAGATCCCAGCGCCGGATCTGCCCATCCTGGTAGGCCAGCACCAGCCAGCGTCCGTCCGGGCTGACCGCCGATGCGCTTACATGAAAAGCCGCGCCGATCTGCGTCGCCTGCGGGATGGCGGCGGGGTCAGCCAGCCAGAGACCCTGATCATTGATCAGCACCAGCCGATGTCCGCCCGCGCCAAAGGCCACGCTGGTCGTGCCCGCATCCGATCCGGCCAGCGCCCGCACCTGCGGCGGCGCACCGGGATCAGCGAGCCGGTAGACAACCGCCGTCGCGTTGAACAGCCCGGCGGCGAGAGTCTGTCCATCCGGGCTGAACGCCAGCGAGGTGATCGCCGCGCTAGAGACAGTGGGCAAGGTTGTGAGCGGGTTGGCGAGGTTCGCCGCACGCGGGTCGTAGATCCGCACATCACCCGTCTTACTGCCCACGGCGAGGCGCTGACCATCGGGGCTGAGGGCGTAGGTTGTGATTGACGTATCCGCGATGCTCAGCCCGCGCCCGCCGATAGCAGAGAGGGCGGTGATCAGCGCCTGGGTTGCCGCCAGTGGCGGAGTCTCACCGGCAGCAAGCGGGCCACGGGCGGCGGCGGCGGCCAGGATGAGCGAGAGTTGCGCGGGCGCACTCTGGGCGCGGACGACCAGTTCGTTGGATCGGGCGAGCCGGGCGGCGGACTCGGCGGCGGATCGCTGCTGGTCTGCGCTCGTCTCAGCGGTACGGGCCTGGCTGGCAGAAACCTCGGCGGTCTGGCGCTGTGTCGCCTGTCCAGACTCGGCGGTGCGGGCCTGGTTGGCCGAAGCCTCGGCCTGAGCGGCATTCTGCTTTGCGAAGGACTCCGAGCGAAACGCGGCGATCATTGCGAGGACGGCAACCATCGCGAGGATGGCAATCAGGCGGAACTGGCGCCGCTCGCGCACAGCGCGGGCGCGCTCGGCGGCCAGTTCCTGGGCGGCATGTTCGGCGGCAGTCCGCGCAGCGCGACAGGCAGCCAGGAAGTCAACCTCAAACTTGCTAAGCGACTCGGTGTCCTGGTCGGCCAGCCGCTCCTGGTCGGCCAACGTCTCACCGGAGATCAGCAGCGCCTCAGGGCGGCCCTGTCGCTCCCAAAGCGCCGCCTGACGTTGGAGTAGGCTCTGGGTGCGTGTGCGCCAGGCGGCATTATCCCGGCGAATTGGCCTGATCAGCCGGTCGTGGGCCAGTTCATACCAGGTGGTACCACGGCGCTTATCGGCGCGTAGCAGGTGCGCGTCAATCAGCCCGCTGATCGCAGTGTTGAGCAGCCCGGCGCTGCTGCCCTGCTGCTGAAGCACCTGGCCGCGCATCCCGTCGGCGGTGATCAACTGGGCCTCGCACCAGTCGCGCACCGTGCGCTCACGCACGCCGCACGCGGCGGCTACGGCGCTCACGCGCTCGGCGTAGTACTCCATCAGCGCCCGATCAACCGGCGAGACAGGAGCGGCACCCTGCGCGGCGGCAATGTCGCCGGGTTGATCCTCGATCATCGCCATATCGATCACGGCTGCGCCGGTAGGCATGCGCTCCCACAGGCGCAGGCAGACCACCTGGAGCTGGACGGGCTCAATCGCCTGGCCAAGCACCACCTCGGCGCTGCCGTCGGGACGCTGGGCCGTCACGCGGCGTAGATCATCAACCAGGCGACCGGCGGCGTCCGCCTCAAAGGTGACGCCCGCAACGCGGGCTGGCTCCTGGATCGCCCGGATCGCGGCCTCTGGGTCAAGCAGTTCCAGACGAAACGTGTTGCTCAGGTAGGTCGGGATCGCCCGCGCTAGAGGCTCCAGCGCGGCCACATACTCCTCGCGCATCGCGAAGAGCGCCCAGCGCCGCCGGTCGCGCAGCGCAATCCCCAGTTCAGCGAAGAACTCCGCCTTGGCGGCCTGATCGGCGAGCGAACTGGTTAGAACCTCCTCAAACTGATCGAAGATCAACACCTCACTGCCCGTGGACGCAGCCGCACCGGGTCGGCTGGCGAGGTAGGCGTCAAGACCGAGGGCCAGCAGGTCGGCGAGCGGGCGCTGCCGATCCTCGGGCAGCGCCTCCTCAAGCGAGAGCAATGTGGAGATCAGATAGCGATTCGCGGCGGGCGCATCATCAGGCGGCTCCACCCCCACACGGATCAGCGGCAGCACGCTGAAATCGGCGGCCAGCAGACGCGGCACCAGAGCCGCCTGAATCAGCGAGGTCTTACCGGCACCTGAGGGCGAGTTCAGCAGCACAATCCGTTCGGCGACGAGCAGGTAGAACAGCTCGCGCAGTTCATCGTCGCGCCCGTAGATCGCCTCACCGGGCAAGAAGGCGCGTGGCCCAACATAGGGATTAGCCATTGTTTGCACCACTGCTACGCTCGGCCAGCTCACGCAGGAAGTCCTCGGCGCTGCCCCAGTAGATACTCACATCGGCATCGCCAAAATATTTCTCAATGTAGCGCCGGGCCTGATCCGGCTGGGCCACCTGATGTTCGTCGAGATCAATCTGCACCGCCACATGGGTGTTGCGCAGGCGACGGTTGCGCACCTCCTCGCTCATCACACTGTGGAAGAGCACCCGGAACGACCAGTCCTCAAGGCGGAAGCCCAGAAAGAGCAGGGCGTTCTCGGTCAGGAGGCCGCGCACCACATTCGGCACCAGCTTGCGGTCGCGGCTGAGGCTGATCAGGTAGCTGAAATAATCGTCCTCCGTGATCACCAGACTCTCGGGATCGGCGAGACGCCCGAAGAGGTAGTAGACCAGCGGGCGCTCGGGCGTCAGGTTGCCGATGACAGTCTTCTTGGCGGGCTTGATCGAATCATTCCAGGCGCAGATGTCGCTGATCGGAGTCTTGCCCGCCTCCGTCAGAGCCGCCGCAAGCAGGCTGTCCGGGCTGGTATTGATGTAGAGCGGGAACGGCAGGCTGGCCAGCACCCGGTGAGGCGAGAACGGGTCACGGGTGGCCTGCTGGGTGACGGCGGCGCTGAGCAGATAGTCGAGCGTTGCCGTCGAGCTACTCGCGGCTGCGTCAGTGCCGTTCTCAAAGCGACGGTGCAGCTCCTGGCGCACGGTCTTCGTCAGCTCACTGAGCACAAATGTGCCGCCCTGATTGACGGCGAGGAACTGGGCGACCTGGGGCAGATCTTCGCGGTTGGCGTGGGCCAGCGGGTAGCGGTAGGTGTCAGACCAGCGCCGGGCGATCTCACGCGAGGTGCCAACCAGCGACTCCAGCAGGCCAAAGCCCAGGATGGGCGTGCAGCGCCCATCCTGGATGCTCCTCAGCAGGGTTGGCCATTTCTCGAATGTGTCGGACGTATCGCCGAAGCCGGGCACGTACCAGATTTTGCCGTTTCTCAGGCGGCTATAGAGGGCCGGCATCCAGCCGTCGGGGCGATCCCGCACCGCGCCACGGGCCACGCTGGTCGCCCGGTCAATTGCGCCGTCGCGGCCCAGCTCACGACAGAAGGTGGAGACAAAGGCGCGTGCCGTGTCTACCGAGATCACGCCCTGCATCGCAATCACCGCTGGCACGCCGACCTCAGCCAGACGCGGGGCCAGAGCGTTCAGCGCACTGGTACCGCCATCGCCGCCGCTCTGGCAGGAGACAAGCAGGGCCAGTCGCGGGCGCTGGGCCAGCTCGCCAATCCGCCGGGCCAGATCGACGCCGGGCACATGATCCGTGTTTCCCTGCGCATCCTCAAGCGCCAGCCAGGAGTCGCCGTGGGTGATGCCGCCGTGACAGATCAGGTAGAAAATGTCATAGCCGTCGCGCAGGCGGGTGATAATTGCATCGAGGGTTGGGCGGGTTGAACCGGCGATCACATCGGCGGGGATGCTACCGAGGCCAGCGAGCGCCAGGTCGCGCTCGGCATCCACATCGAGCGGACTCAGCGTGTAACGCGCCAGGTCGGCGGGGCTGGCGATAACGACCAGGGCGCGCAGGGCGCTACGGGCGCGCAGGCGCACCGGCTGCCAGTCCCCGCTGAGCATGGAGCGCACAAGGTAGATCTGCTCGCCGATTGCCAGCGAGACGCCGTCAGACGGGTCGCGCAGGGTTTCCCAGCGCAGCGCCTGGAGTTCAACCGCGTCGGGGGCGATCAGCAGGCGCAGGCGCAGGGCGTACCCCTGGGCCTGCGCAGCAGCCCGACAGCGCGAGAAATCCGCCAACAGGCGAGGGTCGGCGAAGAGCATGCCGCCCAGCGCCTGGCCATACGCCGCTGGATCGAGGGCCAGATCATTCAGGCGGGTAGAGTCGAAGTGGGCTTGCGCGCTCGAACTTTGGGACGGGCGAATGTCCGTTTCGCTGCTTGGATCGCTAAAGCGCAGCTCGACCGCATACCCTTCGGTGGATCGGCGCAGCCCAATTTCGAGATCGGCCACCTCTGACATACATGTCACCGAGAGAGATGAGTACTACAGTTGTAAATATCTTCGCAGAAAGGCTCCCGCCGATCACCCCCCCTAGCCCCCCCGCACGCGGGGGGGGAACCGCCCAAGGTTGTCACCTGCGCAGGTGGCAACCCTAGCCCCCCCCGCACGCGG
>CAIRFY010000510.1 GCA_903877945.1 uncultured Oscillochloris sp.
CTCACCCCCTGCCCCTCTCCCTCACGGGGAGAGGGGAGATTCTTCATCAGGATGCGCTCGGCTCCCCCTCTCCCGTTCAGGGAGAGGGGGCTGGGGGGTGAGGGCTGCCCGGCGACCACACGACTTTGCACATGCCCTGCAGGCCACGTCAACGTCGCGTGATTGCCGCTCAACCCTGCTGGGGCGCTCGATCCTAGTTGCCAAACTGGCCCGCCTTAGGTATAGTTAGGGACACAGGGGGCTGTAGCTCAGTTGGATAGAGCAGCGACCTTCTAAGTCGTTAGTCGTGCGTTCGAGTCGCACCAGCCCCGCCAGCGTTGGGACGTGGTATTCGCTTTGCGAGTACCGCGTCTTTTTTGTTCCGTAGACTCTATTCTGGACTTTATGCCGTTGCATTAGGCACCGGTAGGTGTACGCTTAACGGTGGTCGGGCTATTTTGGGCGCTCAACCAGCCCATGTGCCGTTCGAGGATTTCACGATTACAGAGCGGTACATGCTACGTTGTGACAAGTGACGCAAATAGCCCGAAAGTATTAGACCACCATTTAGTGTACACCTACCCGTCGCCAGTGCCTGCGCAATTACACTAGTCGGGAGAAGTTGACCAGCAGCTCGATCAGCCCCTCGGCGCGCAGGCGCAGCTCGTCGCGCACGGCGCGGAAGGCGGTGAGACGCTCCGCATCCCCCGCGACCACTACCGGGTCGGGGATGCTCCAGTGCAGGCGAGTATCGATCTGTGGCCAGAGGGCGCACTCCTCGCGGGCAATGTCACAGACGGTGATGACCACGTCGGGGACGAGGTTGGCCAGGGCGTCGATGGATTTCGCCTGCTGGTGTCCAATATCGACGCCAGCCTCGGCCATCACCTGCGTGGCCATGGGATGCAGATGCGCAGGCTGCGTCCCGCCGCTGCGTACCGTCATCCGCCCGCCAGTCAGGGTACGCAGCCAGCCCTCGGCGATCTGTGAGCGTGCGCTGTTGGCTCGGCAGAGAAAGACGACCGTGCGCGCCGGCAGATCCGCCGGTGTGATCCGTGCCGGGATCGCGAGGTCAGTCCCAATCTGCCGGTATCGTGCAGACAGTTCACCGAGGTTGACCCCGTAGTAGGTCGCGCGCGCGTCGGCGTCGCTGCGGTGCTGCTGCACCAGCCCGGCTTGGCGCAGCACCCCTAGGTGGTAGGAGACCAGATTCTGTGGCAGGCCGGTCTGGGCCACCAGTTCCCCTACCTGCCGATCACTGGCGCGCAGCGCGCGCAGGAGCCGCCAGCGTGTCTCGTCGGCGATCAGCTTCAACCCCGATAGCTCCCCGTCCGAATGACCGAAAGATATATCGTTCTTCATTGGTGTATCTCTGGCACCTTGTTCGCCTATCCTAGCTCACTATAGTGACACTGTTAAGGGAAATACGGCGATATGATTGACAAATACGCATATCATACCACAGTATATCCGCTCGAAGATCTGCTTACGGACACCTTGACAGAATCCGTCTTCTTGATATAGTATCAATCGTGACTATTTGATTGTGTATCAGGGAGCATCAATGGACACGCATTGCGTGCCTGACGCATGGCCCGAGCGGGTGCCCTTTGTTAAGCATGATCGTCGTCAGGCGAGTACAGGAGTACGGGCATGAGTGTGCGTGTTGGCATCAACGGCTTCGGGCGGATCGGACGCCTGGCCCTGCGGGCGGCCTGGGGCTGGCCCGAGTTGGAATTTGTCCACATCAACGAGACCGGCGGCGACGCAGCGACAGCGGCGCACCTGCTGCACTTCGACTCGATCCACGGTCGCTGGGGCCACACGACGAGTGGCGAGGGCGGGCAGATCTTCGTCGGGGAGACGCCGATCCGTTACAGCAGCGTCAAAGACCCCGGCGCAGTGCCCTGGGCCGAGGCTGGCGTGGAGATTGTGTTGGAGGCGACGGGGAAGTTCCGCACCCCTGAGCAGCTTGAAGCCTACTTCCGGGCCGGGGTGAAGAAGGTGATCGTGGCCGCGCCGGTCAAGGGTGGCACACTAAATGTGGTGATGGGTGTGAACGATAACCTGTATCGGCCCGAGGAGCATCACCTGCTCACCGCCGCCTCCTGCACCACCAACTGCCTGGCCCCGGTGGTGAAGGTTGTCCACGAGGGCATCGGCATCCGCCACGGGATGATTACCACCATCCACGATATGACCAACACCCAGTCAATCCACGACACGCTGCACAAGGATCTGCGCCGGGCGCGGGCCTCCTCGCTCTCGCTGATCCCCACCAGCACCGGCTCAGCTACCGCCATCGGCCTGATCTTCCCCGAACTGCAAGGGAAGCTCGATGGCGTTGCGGTGCGCGTGCCCCTGCTTAACGCCAGCCTGACCGACTGTGTCTTCGAGGTGAGCCGACCAACGACGATCACGGAGGTCAACCGCCTGCTGAAGGCGGCAGCCGACGACCCCCTGCGCGGCATCCTGGGCTACGAGGAGCGCCCACTGGTCTCGGTGGACTTCCGCGACGACCCGCGCTCGGCGATTGTGGACGCACCCTCGACGATGGTGACCAACGGCACGCAGGTGAAGATCCTGGCCTGGTACGACAACGAGTGGGGCTACGCTAACCGCTATGTGGAACTGGCGCGTAAGGTGGCGCTGAGTTTGTGAATGCAAAATGCAAAATGCAAAATGGGATTGGCTTCGTCGATCTTTTGCATTTTGCATTTTGCATTTTGCATTTTGCATTGAGGAGCTATGGCAACAGAATCCAGTCGGGTGGCGGATCAGAAATCTGCTGATCGCCGAAATTACATCCTGGTCACGCTGGCCTACTGGGCCGATACGCTCACCGACGGGGCGATCCGCATGCTGGTGCTGTTCTACTTCTACCAGCTCGGCTACAGCGCCTTCCAGGTGGCCTCGCTCTTCCTGTTCTACGAGATCTTTGGGGTGATCACCAACCTCTTCGGCGGCTACCTGGGCGCTCGCTTTGGGCTGAAGGCCACGCTGTTTATGGGGCTGGGGACGCAGATCATCGCTCTGAGCCTGCTGGCCTTCGCCCCGCCGTCGCTGCTGGTCGTGCCCTATGTGATGCTGGCCCAGGCCCTCTCCGGCATCGCCAAAGACCTGACCAAGATGTCGTCGAAGAGCGCGGTCAAGCTGGTAGCTGGCGAGCGCCAGGGCCAGCTCTACCGCTGGGTGAGCATCCTGACCGGCTCGAAAAATGCAATTAAGGGCGTGGGCTTCTTCCTCGGCGCGCTGCTGCTGACTCTGGTGGGCTTCCAGCCGGCCCTGCGCATCCTCGGCGGACTCGTGCTCACCGCCCTGATCCTCGCCGCTGCCTTCATCCGTGGCGACCTAGGCGCGGCCAACAAGCAGGCGAAGTTCCGCCAGGTCTTCTCGCAGAGCCGGGCGGTGAACATGCTCGCCGCCGCGCGGATCTTCCTTTTCGGGGCACGCGATGTCTGGTTCGTGATTGGGCTGCCGGTCTTCTTCGTGAGCGTACTCGGCTGGGATTTCTGGCTGGCCGGTGGCTTTATGGCGGCCTGGACGATTGGCTACGGGGTGGTGCAGGCAGCGACGCCGGGGCTGATCCGGCAGCGGGTGGCGGGGCGGGGCGAGCCGGACGGACGCACGGCGGTGGTGCTGGCCTTCACGCTGGCCGCCTTCCCGGCGGGGATCGCCTTGGCGCTGAGCGCCGGGCTGGCCCCGGCCCTGGTGGTGGTCGTCGGGCTGCTGGCCTTCGGCGCGGTCTTCGCGCTGAACTCGGCGGTGCACAGCTACCTGATCCTCGCCTATACGGACGGCGACAAGGTGGCGATGAACGTGGGATTCTACTACATGGCCAACGCCCTGGGCAGGCTGGCGGGCACGGTGCTCTCGGGCCTGCTCTACCAGATGGGACTCCCGTATGGGCCGAGTGGCGGGCTGATCGCCTGCCTGTGGGCTTCGGCGGCCTGCGTGCTGGTCGCAGGCGCACTCTCGCGGCTGCTGCCGGTCGCCATCGCTCCACGCACCCGGTCGATCACGCTCACAGATATGGGCGAGTAGTACTACAGTTGTAAATATCTTCGCAGAAAGGCTCCCGCCGATCACCCCCCTAGCCCCCCGCAAGCGGGGGGAACCAATGCATTGTCCCCATGCGCTTGCGGGGGGGCTAGGGGGGGTGATTCAAACTACAACTGTAGTAGTAGGAGAGAGGAGCGCACCGCAATGCATCAAGCACCCGCCGAGTCGCCCTGCGAACTGATTGTCTACGCCTGCCCGACCGGCCCCCTGGCCGCACAGATCGCCACCTTCTTCACCGCCAGCCAGGAGCGATTCGGCCCCAATAGCGCCCACGCCTACCCGCCGCACATCACCCTGACGGGCTTCTTCCACGACAATGCCGTGGCGATCCCGTGCTACCTCGCCGCGCTGGAGTCTGCTCACGCCAGGGCAATGGCCACCCGCCCGGCATCGCCGGTACGGATTCGCAAGATGGCCTTCCGCGATGGTTTTCACGGCCTGTTCATAAACGCACCCTGGCTGGAGGCACTCACTGCCGATTTTATCGCAGCGGCGGCCTCGCCCTCGCGCCGCGATCGACTGCGCCCCAAAGACAAACTCCACCTCAGCCTGGCCTACGGCTTTCGCCCGGCGGATGGATCGGCCCTGACCGCGATGGTCACTGCGATGGTGGATGTCGCCGCGCCGGTGGAATGGGAACTACGGCTCTACGAGCGGCTGCCCGATGGCGACTGGCTTTGCCACGCCGGATGGGAACTTCGTTAGCCATATTTCTGCACAAACCCTGGGACATCGAGCAAGTCGGCGAAGCGCGCCTCCAGGGTGGCGCGATCCCAGTCCCACCAGGCGATCTGAAGCAACTTCGCAATGACCTCTTCGCTGAAGCGCAGGTGCAGGGGACGGGCGGGCACTCCCACCGCGATGGTGTAGGGCGGCACGTCGTGAGTCACCACGGCCCCCGCGCCAATCACCGCGCCGGTGCCGACGCTCATCCCCGGCATAATGATCGCGCCATGACCGATCCAGACATCGTGGCCGATGGTGCAACGGTGGGTGCGGCGCCAGTCGAAGAACTCGGCATCGTCGGGGCCGAAGCCGTACTGCGCACGCCGGTAGGTCGTGTGGTGCTGGGTAACGCGCTCCATCGGGTGGTTGCCGGGGTTGATCCGCACGTGCGAGGCAATCGAGCAAAAATTGCCCACGGTCGCGTAGATGATCTGGTTGTCGCCGGCGCAATAGCTGTAGTCGCCAAACTCGCTCTCGGTCATGTGCGTGTGCGGGCCGATCTCCGTCCACGCACCGATGCGGCAGTCGGTGATGATCGCCGTGGGGTGGATGCTCGGCGTGGGGCCGAGGGTGGTTTTCTGTTGCATACGCCCCTACCTCCCGGCCATAGCGGCATCCCAATAAATCGGCACGCCCGCACGGATGGTGGCGCGCACCCGTGGGCGCGGGCCATCCTCGACAAGAGCGAGATCAGCGCTCAGACCCTCGGCGATCCAGCCCCGGTCATCTAATCCGAGTGCGGCGGCTGGACCAGCGCTCACCAGGACTACGGCGGCGGGCAGGCTCAGCACGCCCGAAGCGGCGAGACTGAAGGCCGCCTGCACCATGGTTGCCGGGTGATAGTCAGAGGCCAGGGCGTCCACCACGTCGGCCTCAATCGCCTCACGGGCGCTGATGTTGCCCGAATGCGATCCGCCGCGCAGGGCGTTTGGCCCGCCCATAACCACATACATGCCACGACGGTGGGCCTCCTCGGCGGCCTCCAGCGTCACTGGGAACTCGCTGATGGTGGTGCCCATACTGGCGACCAGATCGACTTTCTCCAGGGTGTCGTCGTCGTGCGAGGCAATCGGCAGGCCCATCTCGTGGGCCAGAGCGGCGATGTCACGGGCAATGGCCCAGCGCTCCATCAGGTCGCCGGATCGGGCCAGACGCTCGCGCAGCTCTTCCTCAACGTGACTGGGGTCAACCTGCCGCCACTTGGCGATGAAGCCGATATAGTGCTCGATGTTGCGGTACTGACCTTGGCCGGGGGTATGATCCATCAGCGAGAGCATCTGGATCTGACCAGATGCGATCAGCTCGGCCAGCAGCGGGGCGACCGTGGGCGTGGAGACCTCGAAGCGAGCGTGGATGCGCAGGTCGGTGAGCAGTGTCGGGCGTAGGCGGCCCAGATCGCGGACGATTTGCTGCACCATCGCCTCGCCGCGCACGCTCTCTGGTCGGTCTACGTCCCAAAAGGAGAGTGCCGCGTAGGCCGTGGTGACACCGGCGGCGGCCAGGCGCTTGTCGATCTCGTGAACCGCCATGTCCACGGGGAAGAAGGAGCCGGGGCGCGGCTCAATCTCGCGCTCCAACATATCGCCGTGGAGGTCGATGATGCCGGGGATGGCGGTCAGCCCGGCCCCGTTGACCTTCCGGCCACTGTAATTTGGCGTTTCACCCGCGTACACCCCGGCGATCCGTCCCGAGTCGAGCAGCAGGGATCCGTCTTCGATTACCTCGTCTAGCAGCACAATCTTCAGATTCGTCAGGAGCATATTGTTTCCTTTGGCAAGGTTTTAGGATTACAAATTTACTTTACCGTTCTGTGCGGCCCTCACCCCCGGCCCCTCTCCCTCACGGGAAGAGGGGAGATTCCGCAGCAGGACGCATCCGACTCCCCCTCTCCCGTTCAGGGAGAGGGGGCTGGGGGGTGAGGGCTGATCGACGGCAAACGATAAAGTATCTGCAAACCATGTCTTTGCGCCCTTACACAGCCACCGCCTCCAGCACCACCTCAGAATCCACCAGGTCGCGCACATCCTCAATGTGGTGGAAGACGCCGATCATCGCGACGCCCTCGGCTTTGAGGGCAGCCAGCCGCTCACGCAGGGCCACGCGAGCACCGGGGTCGAGGGCCGCGTTCGGCTCATCGAGCAGCAGCAGGCGGCGCGGGGCGATCAGCGCGCGGGCCAAGTTAATCTTCTGCTGCTCACCGCCCGAGAAGGTACTCGGGTAGGCCGGCCAGATCGCCGCCTTCAGGCCGAGCCGACCCAGCCAGTCGCCCGCCCGCGCGCGAGCCTCGTCGACCGGAACCCCGGCGAGCAGCAGCGGCTCCATCACCAGTTCGATCGCGCTCACCCGTGGGCGCGGGCGCAGGAACTGCGAGACATAGCCGATCTCGCTGCGCCGCAGCAGGGCGATGTCCACCTCGGCGGCGCGAGCCAGATCCACCACGTCGCGCTGCGTCCGGTAGATTGCGCGGCCCGCGCTGGGCAGATAGGTGCGGTAGAGACAGCGCAGCAGCGAGGATTTACCGACGCCGTTGGCACCACGGGCCACCAGCAGTTCGCCCGGCCGCAGCCGAAAGGAGACGTTGGTGAAGGCGGGCACCGCGCGGTTGATCGCGTGGATGGTGAAGGTTTTCGAGAGGCCATCGACAGTTAAGATGTTCATATATAGGCCCACGTAGGGCCGAAGCGATGGGCTGGGCGCTGCGCGCCCAGCCAGATC
>CAIRFY010000511.1 GCA_903877945.1 uncultured Oscillochloris sp.
CCTCACCCCCCAGCCCCCTCTCCCTGAACGGGAGAGGGGGAGTTGGATGCGTCCTGCTGCGGAATCTCCCCTCTCCCCGTGAGGGAGAGGGGCAGGGGGTGAGGGCCGGAGAGTGACTTTGCACCAGTCCTGCGCATCCCTCCCATATTCTCGCAGGTGATAATCCGCTGTGGTAAGATAATTTGCGCCCGCTCAACGGTAAAGGGCGTGACTAATCAGACAGGAGCCGCTATGTCGCTCGACCGTATCTCGCGCCGCGTCAATACCGTCCCTCCCTCTGGCATCCGCAGGTTCTTCGACATCGCGGCCACAATGCCCGACGTCATTTCGCTCGGCGTCGGCGAACCCGACTTTATCACGCCCGCAGGCATTCGCGCCGCTGGCCAACGCTCGATTGATCAGACCACATCCTACACCTCGAACTCGGGGCTGAAGGAACTGCGGGTCGCTCTGTCCGCCCACCTCACTATGCGCTACGGCGTACAGTACGATCCTGAGACCGAGTTGCTCATAACCGTGGGCGTAAGCGAGGCCATGCTTGGTGCAACGCTGGCGGTACTCAACCCCGGCGACGAGGTGCTTGTCCCCGAACCCTGTTTTGTGGCCTACCCAGCATCGATCATCTTCGCCGACGCCACGCCCGTGTACGTACCCACCAGCGCCGCCGACGGCTTCCAGGTGAGCGGCGCAGCCCTTGAGGCGGCGGTCACCCCGCGCACACGGGCCATCCTGACCGGCTACCCCAATAATCCCACAGGCGCAGTGATGAGCCGTGAGCGTTTGCTTGAGACGGCCGCAGTGGCCGAGCGCCACGATCTGCTGGTGATCTCGGACGAAATTTACGACCGGCTGGTCTATGGGGTGGAGCATATTTGTTTCCCCACCCTGCCCGGCATGCGCGAGCGGACGATCCTGCTGGGCGGTTTCTCGAAGGCATACGCGATGACCGGCTGGCGTCTGGGCTGGCTCGCCGCCCCCGAGGACATCACCACAGCGGTGCGCAAGGTTCACCAGTATGCGATTATGTCGGCACCGACCATGAGCCAGTATGCCGGTCTGGAGGCTCTGCGCTCCGGTGAGGAGAGCGTGCAGATGATGGTAGCCGAGTACGACCGCCGTCGTAAGGTGATCGTGAGCGGGCTGAACAGCATCGGCCTGCCGACCTTTGAACCCCAGGGCGCATTCTACGCCTTCCCGTCGATTGCCCACCTCGGTCTTACCAGCGATCAGTTCTGCGACCAGTTGCTGATGGAGGAGCAGGTGGCGGTGGTTCCCGGCGATGCCTTCGGGCCGAGCGGGGCCGGCCATGTGCGCGCATGTTACGCTACGTCGATGGATAAGATCGAAGAGGCTCTGAAGCGAATCGAGCGATTCGTGCGCCGTGTCTCGTAGTTTTGGCGTATGACAAGGTTTCAGGTGCCAGGTTTCAGGTTTACGGTTCGTAGTGGGCGCTGAAGCGCCTGTGCGGCTGAATCCGCCACTACGAACATCGCACACTGTAAAGCATCCGCGAACCTTGTCTATGAGGAGTCATGAGGAAGAACGTCTCGTAGCACTGCTCCACACGTGTTATCCTCATACGCACACTGTACGTAAAGGAGGTCCCCCGCTATGCCAGTTGATCTAATCAGCCCGTCGGCACGCCCAGGCCAGGATGGTGGCACCGTGCAGATTGACAGCGAGATCCGCTGCGCTCTCACCGGGCGCTCCCTT
Organism: uncultured Oscillochloris sp.; assembly: GCA_903877945.1. Lineage (GTDB taxonomy): Bacteria > Chloroflexota > Chloroflexia > Chloroflexales > Chloroflexaceae > Oscillochloris. The sequence goes on from CAIRFY010000511.1 coordinate 1,714, forward strand.
CGGCCCGATGAGGCGTACTGGGCGCCGCCCCTCGTGACGGTAAACGATCTGGTATCGACGGTCTGGAAGACGCTAACCACGTCACCGGGGAGTCTTAGCGAGGTACTCATGAGCGAGCAGCCGAACGTGGCCTACGCCCCCGAAGCCCGCCAGGAGCTGGCCCGCCGCCGCTCGACCGAGCAGGTCAAACTCCTTGGCCTGCTGCTGTTGATCGCCGCTGCGCTGATCATCCCCATCGTGTTGCTGATGCGCTGAACCTTCGCTCGTGTGTACGAGAGGTCGCCCGCACCACAAATGCGGGCGACCTCTTTTGATGGCAATACTTTTTAAAGCCCTCACCCCCAGCCCCC
>CAIRFY010000512.1 GCA_903877945.1 uncultured Oscillochloris sp.
AGAATGACAGGACGCTTCACAGCGTTACTGTTGCGGTATTGCCTTTATTTGAAAAGTATTGGCTTTAGATATGCAGCGCGCTGCCGTGTACCAGCGCGTGGGCGGCCTCACCAATCGCCTCGTAGAGCGTGGGGTGGGCGTGGATGGTGTGGAGCAAGCTGGCCCCGGTGGCCTCGTGGCTCAGGGCGATACCAGCCTCGCTGATCATCTCGGTGGCGTTAGGGCCGATGATGTGGATGCCGAGTACCTCGTCGTACTGTTTCTCGGCCACGATCTTGACAAACCCGAAGCGGTTTTGGCCGATGGCGCGGGCCTTGCCGTTGGCCGAAAAGGGGAACTTGCCCACCTTCACCTCGTAGCCCTGCTCCTTGGCCTTGGCTTCGCTTAGGCCAATGCTGGCGATCTCGGGGCTACAGTAGGTGCAGGCCGCAATCTTGCCGTAGCTGATCGGCGTCACGTGCTGTCCGGCGATGTGCTCGACGGCCAGGATGCCCTCGGCGCTGGCCTTGTGGGCCAGCCAGGGCGTGTTGGCCGTGCAGTCGCCGACGGCGTAGACTCCCTCGGCGGTGGTGCGCAGGAATCCGTCGGTCTCGATGAAGCCACGGGCGTTCAGCGTCACCCCGGCCTCCTCCAGACCAATGCCCTGGGTATTCGGTACGATACCGATTGAGACCAGCAGCTTATCGACGGCGATTTGCTGGGGCTTGCCAGAGCTGTCGATCAGTGAAACCTGTACCTTCTCGCCGCTGGCGTCGATGCCGTCGATCTTCACCCCGGCCAGCGCCTTGATTCCACGGCGCTGGAACGCCCTGGCTAATTCGGCGCTGACCTCCTCGTCCTCATTGGGCACGATCCGAGGCAGGGCTTCCAGCACCGTCACCTGTGAGCCAAAGGTGCGGAACATCGAGGCGAACTCGATTCCAATGGCGCCAGCGCCGATTGAGAGCAGGCTGCCGGGTACCTCCTTCAGACCAAGCAGATCGGTGGAGGAGAGGATCCGCTGGCGGTCGAACTCCGCGCCGGGCAGGGGCCGTGGGCGACCGCCGGTGGAAACAATGATGTTCTTGGCGGTGAGGGTGCGCTCGTCGCCCGCCGTAAGCTGGACGCGCACCGTGCCGCGCCCGGTAATCACGCCGCGCCCGGCGACCACCTCGACCTTATTCTTCTTCATCAGGAAGGCCACGCCCTCGGTGCTGGCCTTCACCACGGCGTCCTTATGCTTCAGCGCACCGGCCAGATCAAAGCCAACATCGCCGACGCTAATGCCGAAGCGTTTCGCCTCGCGTATCTCGTCAAGCATATCGGCGGCGTGCAGGAGCGATTTTGTGGGGATGCAGCCCACGTTCAGGCAGACCCCGCCGAGTGCGCCCAGTTCAACAATCGCCGCCTTCATGCCAAGCTGCCCGGCCCGAATGGCGGCAACGTACCCCCCCGGCCCCGACCCGATGATCACCACATCGTAAACGCTATCGCTCACGACCATTAACCTTTCGCGAGATCCGTTCGCCTTGGAACGAATGAACGGCTATTGTAGCATAGGCATGGTTCAGCACCAATACTTTTCAAATAAGGAATTTGTCGCCGGGCAGCCCTCACCCCCTGCCCCTCTCCCTGAGCGGGAGAGGGGGCTGGGGGGTGAGG
>CAIRFY010000513.1 GCA_903877945.1 uncultured Oscillochloris sp.
GAACGGTAAAGTAAATGTGCCGATCCTGAAACCTTGTCTAAGGCATGTTTCAAAATGGGTACATTCAGCTTGACAGTTCAGCGATGAGGCGATGAGGCGATGAGGCGATACGGAACGCCTCACCGCGTCATCGTTTCATCGCTGAACTGTCAAGCTAGATTGAAACATGCCTAAGAAGTATTCCCCCGCAATAGTCAGAGAGGACAACCCATGGATGACCATGACCATGTGCAGGATCAGGTGCCACCCGTGGCCGAGGCAGATGAGGCGGTCGTGCCGTCGAGGCTGAATCGACGTGGATTCCTCAAGCTTAGCTCGGTGAGCAGTGCGGCAGCCGTGTTGGCTGCCTGCGCGAACCAGACGGTGCCGAAGCCCTCGGTGGCGACGCCCGCGACCGCCGCGACCGCTGCGCCAACCGCTGCCGCAACTACAGCAGCGACCACCGCGCCGACGCCCGCTGCCGTCGCGCCAACCGCTGCGCCCGCCGCTGCGGCTTCTCGCCCCGCCAGCGACCTGCTGGCTTACCCGCGACACAAGATCGCCGCGCTCAGCGATCTGGGCAGCGGTGTGTTTAACGCCACGTATCCCGATTTCAACTCGCAAGTGGTGGTACTCAAGCTGGGCACCAAGACCGTCGGCGGCGTCGGCCCCGATGGGGATATTGTCGCCTACTCGGGGGTCTGCACCCACATGGGCTGCCCGACCAGCTACGATCCGAAGACCAAGATCTTTGCCTGCCCCTGCCACTACAGCCACTTTGACGCTGCCGCCGACGCGATGCTGATTAACGGCCCGGCCACCCAGCACCTGCCCCGGATCACCCTGGAGGTCGATGGACAGGACATCTACGCCGTCGGCGTGCATGGCCTGTTCTACGGTCGGCCCAATAACCTCAGCCTCACCGAGCTGTAGAAGGAGCGCGCATATGCCTGTCTTTCGCCCCGCCGACCGGCTCCCTCTGCCGCCGGTCGATGCCCAGACTTTTCACGCCGTCTGTCACTACTGTATCGTTGGCTGCGGCTACAATATCTACAAGTGGCCTGATGGCCAGGCTGGCGGCCTGCTGCCCGCCGAGAACGCCCTCGGGGTAGATTTCACCAAGCCCGTGGCCCCGCTTAGCGGCGACGCGATCTCCCCCTCGCACCATAGCGTGATCACCGAGCGCGACGGGAGACGCTGGAACGTGGTGATCAAGCCTGACAAGGACTGTGTGGTCAATAAGGGCCACCACTCCGGGCGCGGCGGCTCCCTGGCCTCTAGCCTCTACCGGCCCGACGGCCCGACCAACATCCGCCTGACCCACCCCCTCGTCTACCGCGCCACCGATCAGGTTGCCACCACATGGGACGATGCGATTGATCTCACCGCTCGCGTGATCTACGGCAGCATCGTGCGTGATGGCAACGACTCGGTCTTTATGAAGATCTTCGACCACGGTGGCGGCGGCGGCGGATTCGAGAACAACTGGGCCGTGGGCAAGTTCTTCTTCGAGGGCGTCAAGACGATCAACGCCAGCATCCACAACCGGCCCGCCTACAACTCCGAGGTGCATGCCACTCGCGATATGGGCGTGCCTGAGCTGAACTTCGCCTATGTCGATACTGAACTGACCGACACGCTGGTCATCTGGGGCGCGAACCCGTATGAGACTCATACGAACTGCTACCTGATCCACATGCTGCCCAACCTTCAGGGCACGACGGTGACGGCGAAGCAGGCGGCCCGGCCTGGCGAGACTGTCGCCAAGGGCCGGATCATCATCGTTGATCCGCGCCGCACCCCCTCCGTTGTCGTGAGTGAGCAGGCCGCCGGTAAAGAGAACGTGCTGCACCTCCAGCTCAATCCCGGCACTGACATTGCCCTGCTCAACGCCATCGGGCGGATCATCTACGACAAGGGCTGGCAGGACAAGGATTTTGTTGCCAACCGGGTGGAAGCGGAGACACTCCAGCCGTTCCTCGACCAGAGTCTCCAGATAGCAACGCCTCTGGATACGGTGATCGCCGAGGCCGAGAAGCTCACCGGGATCCCTCGCGCACAGATGGAGCAGGCGGCTAGTTGGATCGCCGAACCCAAGGCCGATAAAACCCGCACCCGCGCCATGCTGCTCTACGAAAAGGGCATGATCTGGGGTCTGAAGAACTACCAAAACATCGCCAGCATCGTCAACCTGGCCCTGCTCAGCGGCAACCTGGGCAAGATCGGCACCGGCTGCGGGCGCCTCGGCGGGCATCAGGAGGGCTACGTGCGCCCCGGCTACCCCGGCCCGCGCCCGGCCCCCTATGTCGATGAGTTGCTCAGCCAGGGTAAGGGCGGTGTCTTCTACGTGGCCGGTTGCAACCCGGCGGTCTCCACTCTCAACGCCCAGCGCATGCGCGAGACGCTGCTGACCCGTGGCACGATTGTGCGCGACGCTATCGATGCCAACTTCACCGCCGACAACGCCACCAAGGCCACGGCGATCCTTGATGCGATGGCTAAGGGTGGGCTCTTCGTGATCGTGCAGGACATCTACCCGACCGAGACCACTCGCTATGGCCACGTCGTCCTCCCGGCGGCAGCCTGGGGCGAGAGCCCGATCACCAGTATCAACGGCGAGCGCCGCCTGCGGCTCTACGAGCAGTTTATGGATCCGCCCGGTGTCGCTGAACCCGACTGGAAGATCTTCGGGCGGCTGGCCGCACGGATCGCGGCCCTGGCCACCGCCGATGGCAAGGCCGACATCGCGACGCGCTTCACCGGCTTCGCCTGGAAGACCGCCGAGGAGGTCTTCCTAGAGGGCGGCGCAACCTTCGCCGACGGGGTGAAGGCCAGCACCGAGCGCTACAAGGGCGTGGACTACGCCTTCCTCAAGACCGCTGGTAACAACGGTATCCAGACCCCGGTGACGGTGGTGAACGGCAAGCCCGAGGGCCGGGTGCGCTACTTCACCAACGATGAGCCCTTCTACACCGATAGCGGCAAGGCCAAGCTCCAGCCGACGCCCTGGCCGGGCTTCCCGGCCATCGTGCAGGCCCAGATCGACAAGTACCCCTACTTCATCACCAGCGGGCGCAACAACAACTGGCAGACCCTCTACAACGACCAACGCATCCCCTTCCACTCCGAGCGCGCACCGCTGCCCTTTATCGAGATCAGCGCTGAGGATGCCAAGAAGGAGGGGTTGACATCCGGCGACATTGTGCAGCTTTTCAACGACTACGGCGAAACCATCGCCTACACCGTGATTAGCACCAGCGTCAAGCCGGGCGTAATCTTCATGCTCTTCGCTCACCCCAAGGGCACGCAGAACAGTTTGACCACGCCCTACGTGGACCCACAGGTGGTCATCCCCTACTACAAGGGTAGTGCGGCGGGCATCCGACGCCTGGGCCGACTGGAGGATCTCGACGCCCGGCTGACCTATCAGCCAGGGAACTATGAGCCGGTGACGGGGTGACGGGGTGACGGGGTGACGCGGTGACGCGGTGACGCGGTGACGCGGTGACGGGGTGACGCGGTGACGCGGTGACGCGGTGACAGGGTGACGGGGTGACGGGGTGACGCGGTGACAGGGTGACGGGGTGACGGGGTGACGCGGTGACGCGTCACCGAATCACCGAATCACCGAATCACCGAATCACCGAATCACCGCGTCACCGAATCACCGCGTCACCGCGTCACCGA
>CAIRFY010000514.1 GCA_903877945.1 uncultured Oscillochloris sp.
CTGAGCGGGAGAGGGGGAGTCGAACCTGCCCCAGTGCAGGATCTCCCCTCGCCCCTTGAGGGAGAGGGGCCGGGGGTGAGGGTGCCCGAACTCCCCTCGCCCCTTGAGGGAGAGGGGCCGGGGGTGAGGGTGCCCGAACTCCCCTCGCCCCTTGAGGGAGAGGGGCCGGGGGTGAGGGTGCCCGAACTCCCCTCGCCCCCTGAAAAACTATCTGAAGAGGCCACGCATCCGGCAATTCCCCCTCCCCAACCCTCCCCCGTTGGGGGTGGGAGTCGGCTCCTCCCCCCAGCGGGGGGAGGCTGGGAGGGGGGCGAGACATCAGGGGTGAGGGGGCATCGCGAGCGCCTGGCCCTGATCTCCGCAGCCCTGGCCCCGGTGCTACTGCTTTTGCTAGGGAATTTGGCCCAGGCAATCTGGTACATCAGCGGGTACGCCGCCGAGCAACTGCCCAAGGGTCGGCCCGAGTGGGCCTTCTGGGACGCCACGCGGATTGTGGCGGGCACGGTGAACGAGTTCCCCTTCTTCACCTTCCTCTTCGCCGACTTGCACGCACACATGATCGTGATGCCCCTGAGCCTGGCCCTGCTCGGGCTGGGGGTGGCGTGGATCAGGGGAGCAGAACGCCTCCCCCGCTCCCGTTCAGGGAGAGAGGGCTGGGGGGTGAGGGCGGCGCAGCAGCAGATCCCTTACCTCCTGCTCATGGCCCTGCTCGCCGGGGCGATCCGCACGACAAATACCTGGGACTACCCGACCTTTGTGGGTCTGACCGCCCTGACGGTGGCCTGGGCGACGTTCCGCAGTCAGCGGGCGGCGGGGCGCTCGCCCCTCACAGCGGCGGCGGTCGGTGTCCTCTTCCCGGCTGCCTTCATCCTGCTCGGCAACCTGCTCTTCGCCCCGTTCACCGCTAGTTTCACCACCGAGTCCTCAGGGGTGCAACTCCTTAGCGACGGGAGTGTGCCGGGGTTCCTGGGGTCGTTCCTCCACGCGCAGCGCACCTCGACCTGGGAGGCGATCCAGCTCTACGGGCTGTGGCTGTTTGTGGCGGCAGCGGCCGGGCTGCTGCTGGTGCGCCGCCTCGCCGGGCCGCTCATCGCGGTGGGAATGGGCATCGCCCTGGCCCTGCTCACCATTGTGGCGATCTGGCGCGACTGGCCCGCGCTCACCCTGATCCTGCCCATGCTCGCCACGGGCCTGTGGCTCCTCTGGCAGACGCGCCGCCTGCCGCCGATCTCGCAGGTGCCGATCCTCTGGGCGACGGCGGCCCTCGGCCTGGTCGCGCTGGTCGAACTGGTGGTGGTAAAGGGCGACGTGGGCCGCATGAACACGGTGTTCAAGTTCGGCATGCACACCTGGGCGCTGTTCGCCCTGAGCGCGGCGGTGGCGATTCCTCGGGTGTGGATGTTAAACCCTCACCCCCCGTCCCCCTCTCCCTCGCAAGGGAGAGGGGGCTGGGGGGTGAGGGCGATCTGGCTACTCCGCGTCGCCCTCCTCCTCCTCATCGCCGCCGCCCTGGTCTACCCGATCACGGCGACCCCGGCGCGCCTCGCGGATCGCTGGAACCCGGATGCGCCGCACACGCTCGATGGCGCGGCCTTCATGACCACGATCACGGAGGCGCGCAACGGCCAGGGTAACACGCTGGACGAGGACGCGGCGGCGATCTCCTGGCTCCAGCAGAACGTGTCGGGCACGCCGGTGATACTGGAGGCGCACCTGCCCTCCTACCAGTGGGCCGGGCGGGTCGCGGCTTTCACCGGGCTGCCCACCATCCTCGGCTGGGAGTGGCACCAGGTTCAGCAGCGCAGTGTGGTGGGCGCTGGCCCGGTGATCGCCGCCCGTCAGGCGACGGTGGCCAGGATCTACAACACGCCTGATCCCCAGCAGGCTCTCGCCGATCTGCACCGCTACGGCGTGGCCTACCTCTACGTCGGCGGGCAGGAACGCGCCACCTACGACGCGGCGGGGCTGGCGAAGTTCGCGGGCATGGTCGGGCACGGCGACCTAACGGTGGCCTTCCAGCAGGGCCAGACGACGATCTACCACGTGACGCAGCCCAGCCAGCCGCAGATGCTCACCAGCGATGTCCCGCTGGTGCCGCCAACGACCACCACATCACCGCCGCTGATGCTGCGCACGCCGGTGAATAATCTGCCCGCCGTGAGCGGTTACGCCTGGAACAGCCTGGCCCGCGACAGCTCGTGGGCAGCGGCGATCTTCTGGCTGCTGGCAATCTACGGCCTAGCCGTCCTGGGTCTGCCGGTGGCCCAACTCGTCTTCGGGCGCACCGCCGACGGCGGGGCCGCCTGGGCCAAGATCATCGGCCTGCTCATGCTGGGCTACGCCGTCTGGCTGCCCACCAGCCTCGGCCTGTGGCGCTATGATGCCTGGGGGCTTATCGGCGGACTGATCATCGTCCTGGCGCTCAACCTGGCCATTCTGTTCGCGAGGGAGAAGCATGATGCGGACAATGCCATACTCGGATCTTCCTTCCTGCGACAACGTCTAGGTCTGCGCGCACTAATCTCGTCTCTGCGCACGTGGGGCCGCACCGTCACCGTCAGCGAGATCATCTTCCTCGGTGGGTTTACCGCAATGGCCCTGGTGCGTTCGCTCAACCCCGACCTGTGGCACCCGGTATGGGGCGGCGAAAAACCGATGGAGTTTGGCTTTCTCAACGCCATCCTGCGCAGCCCAGTGATGCCGCCCTACGACCCGTTCTACAGCGGCGGCTACATTAACTACTACTACTACGGGCTCTACCTAGTCTCGCTGCCGATCAAGATCTCCGGGGTCGCCCCGGCGATGGGCTTCAACCTCGCGGTAGCAACCATGTTCGGGCTGACGCTGGCAGGTTCCTACGCAATTGTGACCCGGATCACCGGGCGACATCGCTACGGACTCGTGGGCGCGGCCCTGGTGGGGCTGGCCGGCAACCTCGCGGCCGTTGTCGGCGCGGGCTGGTCACGCGGGCTGCCTGCGCTACAGCAAGCCCTCGCCGACGGCGGACTCACCGACCTAGGCGCACGCCTGGGCGACTGGTACATCGGGCCGAGCCGGGTGATCCCCTTCACGATCAACGAGTTCCCCTTCTTCACCTTCCTCTTCGCCGACCTGCACCCGCACATGATCGCGATGCCGATTGGGCTGCTGGTGGTGGGACTGGCGTATGAGATTGTAGATTTGAGATTTTGGATTTTGGATTGCCGATCAGGCGAATCTGCAATCCAAAATCCAAAATCCAAAATCCAAAATCCAAA
>CAIRFY010000515.1 GCA_903877945.1 uncultured Oscillochloris sp.
CCGGGTGTGACCGTGATGTGGAACGGCTTTCAACGCCTGATGGAGGTTGCTGATATGTACCGTATTATGCATCAGGATGCCGTATCTTCCCTCTTCCCCCTCTCTATCGAGACAGCATAAACGTTCTGGGTAAAGATATGCCCTCACGGGGAGAGGGGGCTGGGGGGTGAGGGCTGCACGGCGGGAGATTCGTTATTCGAAAAGTATTGGCTTTAGCCCTGGGAGCCGTCATGTGCTATAATTAATGATATTCCCCACAAAGAACTCTCGCCGTCCCAGCGTAGTGTCCCGTACACTGGCATATTCAGCTTGGACAAGGTCTGCGGATACGTTACTCTTGCACAGAAAGGTAGCGCCACCCATGCTCAGTTCGATCAGCAATGTGCGTGAGATGTTGGAGACCCAGCACTATATTGCCTCCGATGAGATCTGCACGTCGATGTTTCTGGCTGACCGGCTGGGCAAACCGCTGCTCACGGAGGGCCCGGCTGGTGTGGGCAAGACCGAACTGGCCAAGGCGTGGGCTGCCGCCAATGGCCGCGAGCTGATCCGCCTGCAGTGCTACGAGGGGCTGGACGAGACGAAGGCGCTCTATGAGTGGGAGTACGCTAAGCAGTTGCTCTACACTCAGCTCCTGCGCGATAAGCTCGGCCAGGTATTGGGTGACGCGACCAGTCTGCGCGAGGCCGCTGACCGGCTGGCTGGTGAGGAGGAGGTCTTCTTCTCCGAGCGCTTCCTGCTGCCTCGCCCGCTGTTGAAGGCGCTGATGAGTGAGAAGCCGGTGGTGCTGCTGATCGACGAGATCGACCGCGCCGACGCCGAGTTTGAGGCGTTTCTGCTCGAAATTCTGAGCGACTTTCAGGTGAGCGTCCCTGAGTTGGGTACGATCAAAGCCAAGCATACGCCTGCTGTGCTGCTCACTTCGAACAACACCCGCGAACTGAGCGAGGCCCTCAAGCGTCGCTGTCTCTACATCTACATCGGCTACCCCGACCTAGAGGCCGAGCTGCGCGTGGTGCAGCTAAAGGTGCCGGGCATGAACGCGAGGCTGGCCCGTCAGGCTGTGGAGTTGGTGCAGCGACTGCGTGGCATGGATCTGAAAAAGCACCCCAGCGTCAGCGAGACCCTGGACTGGGCCAAGGCGCTGGTGGAACTGAATGCCAAGCAGCTTGATAAAACCACCCTCGACAACACCCTCAGCGTGCTGCTCAAGTACGAGAGCGACCTCCAGCGGGCCAAGCGCGCCCTCCATAGCGGCGATAAGCGGAATAACTAGGGAGAGTTTACGAGAGGGTTTCACCCTCTCGTAAACTCTCCCCTCCAGGCAGCAAGGAGGGGTGCCCGTGGATCGACGCATCACCGAGTTTATCGCTGGCCTGCGCGCCGCCGGGGTGCGCGTCAGCCTGGCCGAGAGCGCCGACGCCATGCGTGCCATTGAGCAGGCCGGTATCGCCGATAAGAACTTCTTTCGTATGGCGCTCCATGCCACCCTGATCAAAGATCAGGGCGACTCGCAGACGTTTCAGGAGTTGTTCCCGCTCTACTTTAGTAGCGACGCCCCGCCGCCGATGCAGCCGCCCGGCAGCGGGCAGCTCTCGGAGGATGAGCAGCGCCAGCTTGAGGATCTGCTTGAGCAGATGCTGGCAACCATGACCCCGGAGCAACTCGCGGATCTCTTCCGCTCGATGATTATGGGTCAGCCCATGTCAAATCAGCAGATCCGCGAGATGCTCAGCCAGATGAGCCCGCCGCATATGACTAACCACCGCTACCAGCAGTGGATGGCTCGCCAGACGATGCGCGAGCTCCAGTTCAGCACGCTCAACCAGTTGCTGCGTGAGCTGATCGCGAAGCTGCGCGAGGCCGGGATGAGCGAGGCGGCCATTGCCGCGATGATCCAGGCAGCCCAGGCGAACCAGCAGGCTCTCGCCGAGCAGATTGGCCAGCAGGTTTCGCGGCAGATGGCCGAGATGGCCCAGGGCCAGGGCGCCACTCCGCCCCGCCGCCGTGGCGAGTCCGAGTTGCTCGACCAGTCGCTGGAGAACCTGGACGAGGCCGACGCCCACGCGATGCGCGCTGTGGTCAATCGGTTGGCCGCCCGCTTGCGCTCACGCATGGCCCTGCGCCAGCGCCGTGGCAAGACCGGCACCCTGGACGCGAAGGCCACCATCCGTACCAATCAGCGATTTGGCGGCGTGCCGGTGTATGTGCGCCACCGCACGCGGCACCTCAAGCCGAAGCTGCTTGTCCTTTGCGACCGCAGCGTCTCTACGCAGCATGTGATGAGCTTTATGCTGCTGCTGATCTATTCGCTACACGACCAGGTCAGCCGCACGCGATCCTTTGCCTTCATCGACCACCTGCACGACATGAGCATCTACTTCGCCGAGTCACGCCCGGATCAGGCGATTGCGCAGGTGTTTGAGCATATTCGTCCCACGCGCAGCTACAGCACCGACTTGGGCACATGCCTGGGCGAGTTTACCCGCGATCACCTGGGCCTGATCGACAGCCGCACCACGGTGATTGTGCTGGGCGATGGGCGCAATAACGAGAACGACCCGAACCTGGCCGCGTTTGACCAGATCCGCCGCCGCGCCCGCAAGGTGATCTGGTTCGCTACGGAGGGGCGAACCACATGGGGCGTCTACGACCCCGGCTCCCTCAGCAGCGACATGTATAAGTACGCACCAATGTGCGCCGCCATGCACGAGGTAACCACGCTGCGCCAACTGGCCGAGGCGATTGACCGACTGTTTATGCAGTGACGCGGTTGACGCATAACCTCGCTAATGTTAGGATAGGAGGAATTGTTGAGCGATTCACTCTAGTTCAGCCAGGAGCAGCGATGCGGATCTCAAGCAAAGGTGACTATGGCCTGCGGGCGCTGTTCGATCTTGCCCAGCGCTACGGCGAGGGGCCGGTGCAGAGCGAAGAGATTGCGAACCGTCAGGGCATTCCGGTGAACTACCTTAATCAGTTGCTGATCACGATGCGCCGGGCGGGGCTGATCGAGAGCCTGCGTGGCCCCCAGGGCGGCCATATGCTCGCCCGCCGCCCTGATGCGATCACCTTGCTCGACGCGATCACCGTGCTGGAAGGCCCGCTGCTCCCCGCCGAGCCGTCGCGTGAGGATCTGATGCCCACCCAGCCCGATGACTATGCGATGATCGATACGATCTGGCAGGAGTTGCGTGGCCGGATCGAAGATATTTTGGGTGAGACGACCCTCGATGATCTCTGTCAACGTAAGCGCCAGCAAAGCGGCGATGTGATGTACTATATCTAGGAGAAGAGGGAACAGGGGCTTCTGTTCGAGCGTATGTAACGCGGACTCCGGGGTTTGGTTAAGGTACGATAACCCCTGGTGTGTTCTCGCTTTCCCACAGGTACGACGCGTGGTATTATAGTGTGCGTAGTCCGCAATCTGAACTACATATATGTCATCTCTGTCATCGACCCTGGGTAGCAGTGCCACTCAGGGTGGGAGGACGCTGTGGGATTGGCCACCATGTCTGCGGCCAGGATCGGCCCAAACTCGATCATCCAGACGGTCGCGGTGTTACGCGAGGTCTACACGCCTGATGAGCTACGCACAGTGCTCACCGGCAAGGCAGCGGGCTACCTAAGCCACCTGCCGCACGAGATGATCCCAGAGGTTGAATTTCATGAATTGGTTGAACTCCTCACCGCACGGCTCGGGGTCGAGCGGGCCGGTGAGATCCTGCACCGCTCCGGCGAACTCACCGCCGACTACGTGCGGGCCAACCGTATCCCGGCCCCGATCCGCACGGTGCTGGGTCTGCTCCCCGCCCCGATTAGCCTGCGTCTGTTTCTCTTGGCGATCAGCAAGCATGCGTGGACGTTTGCCGGTAGCGGCGCGTTCAGCTTTAGCATCGGTCGCACGCCTTCGGTGAGCATTGGGAAGTCTGTGAGCCGGGACACCTCAGGCATCGCCGCTGTGCTCTGTCGTTACTACTGCGGCGCCTTCACTCAACTGCTGCGCCGCGTGGTAAGTTCGCGAATCAGCCTGCGTGAGGTGGCCTGCCAGGCCCGTAGCGGTAGCGCCTGTGTCCATCAGATTGTGATGTAAGGCAAGGGTTCAGAACAGCTTGACAGTTTGCCGCCGATCAGCCCTCACCCCCCCAGGGGGAGAGGGGGAGTATTTCGCACCAGAGCGCAATCTACTCCCCTCTCCCTAGGGAGAGGGGCAGGGGGTGAGGGCCGCACAGAACTGTAAAGTGAATTTGCCAAACCTTGTCTAAGGCATGTTTCAAAATGGGTACATTCAGCTTTACAGTCTTGCGATGAGGCGATGAGGCGATGAGGCGATACGGAACGCCTCACCGCGTCATCGTTTCATCGCTGAACTGTCAAGCTGGATTGAACCATCCCTAAGGGGCAGGGGGTGAGGGCTAACCGGCAGTAAACTGATGTATCCATAAACCTTGTCGAAGAGAGTACGACCCGATATGGTAAAGCATTTTCTCTCGGTAACTGACCTGAGCCGGGCTGAGGCGGAAACCCTCCTCGACCGGGCATCCGCCCTGAAGGCCGAGTGGCACGCTGGCGGCAGGGGCGTTCATCCCGGTTTGCCGCTTCAGGGGAAGACCTTGGCCCTGGTCTTCGAGAAGCCCTCGTTGCGCACCCGCGTGGCCTTCGAGGCCGGGATGACCCAGCTCGGCGGGCACCCCAGTTACCTCTCAGCCAATGACATCGATATGGGCGGGCGCGAGAGCGTGCCTGATGTGGCGCGCAACCTGAGCCGCTGGGTGCAGGTGATCGCCGCCCGCGTGTTTAAGCACAGCACGGTCGAGACCCTGGCCCGCTACGCGACAGTACCGGTGATCAACGCGCTCTGCGATGTGGAACACCCCTGTCAGGCTCTCGCCGATATGCTCACTCTGCGCGAGCGCTTCGGGCGCACTCAGGGTTTGAAGCTGGCCTATGTGGGCGACGGAAACAATGTTTGCAACTCGCTGATGCTGCTCGGCGCGATGCTCGGGGTCAGCGTGGCCGTGGCCGCGCCGCCCGACTACCGGCCTGCGCCGGAGTTTGTCGAGCGGGCCGAAGCTCTGGCAGGCGAGAACGACGCCGCGATCACGATCACCACCGCGCCGGGAGAGGCCGTGGCGGGTGCCGACGCAATCTACACCGATGTCTGGACATCAATGGGCCAGGAACACGAGTCGGCCCGCCGCCGTCCCGCCTTCCAGCCCTATCAGGTGGACGCAGCATTGTTGGCCCAGGCAAACCCGCAGGCGGTGGCCATGCACTGCTTACCTGCTCACCGTGGCGAAGAGGTCACGGCTGAAGTGATCGACGGCCCGCGCTCGGTGATCTTTGATCAGGCGGAGAACCGCCTGCATGTGCAGAAGGCTCTTGTGCTGACGCTTCTAGGAATGTAAAATTCAAAATTCAAAATGGTCGCACATGGCGTCCTTTTGCATTTTGAATTTTGCATCTTGCATTGTTTAACGCTATGGCAGGAAATCGCGCAATCTTCGAGCGAGCGATGGAGCAGAGCCGTGAGGCCGCCCGTGGCGGGCACTGGGAGGATTCGCTCAAAAGCGCGATCCGTGCGCTCCAGGAGTTCTCCAGTGACGCCGATGCACGGATCGCCGCTGCTGTGGCCCTGTTCAACACCGACAAGCTTGATCGTGCCCTCCAGATCTTTGAAGAACTGCGGGCATCTGATCAGAATAACCCGTTTCACCTTGGCTATATCGCGCAGTGCAACAGCCGCCAGGGAAACGCGAGTGCGGCGGTGACGAGCTATCGGAGCCTGGCCGATCTGCATATCGCCCAGCACCGCCCGGCCCAGGCCGTTGACCCGCTGCGTGAACTGCTCGCCTTACGTCCTGACTTGGACGATGATCGGCGCAAGCTGGCGAAGCTCTACGAGGAACTCGGGGCGGCACGCGAGGCATCGAGCGAACACCTGACCCTGGCCCGTCACCTCTATGATGCCCGACAGCTTGACGCTGCCGCTGAGGTGGCCGAACTCGCGCTGCGCCTTGACCCGAACTCCCGCGAGGCGAAGGATCTGATCGTCACTCTGCGCGACGCCATGGCCCGCGATGCGGGGGTTATCGCCAGTGCCCCGGCTGCCCCCAAACCCGGCAGCAACGAGCCACGGACATCGAGAAGCGGGATGACCAGTGCGCTCCGCTCGCAGCAGTTCCAGATCGAGAAGCTGATCGAGCTGGCCATTAAAAAACAGGAGGCTGGGGACTCGGATGGCGCGGCGGATCTCTACGAGCAGGCGGTGGATGCCGGGCTTCAGCGGGCCGATGTCCTCTACTCGCTCGGCCTGATCTACCAGGAGCGCAACGACCACAAATCCGCTGTGGGCGTGCTGACCCGCGCCGCTACCGACCCTGAGTACGCCCTCTCGTCGCACTTCGCCCTGGGCCAGAGCCACCGCGAACTCGGACAGTTGCCCCAGGCCGCCCAGGAATTTGAGCAGACGATTGCGCTTGTGGATCTTGAGTCGATTGGACGCGGTGAAGCCGACGACCTGATCAACATGTATGAGTCGGCGGCGACGATCTACACCGAGATCGGCGACATCGCCCGCGCCGCCGCGCTCTACTCGACCCTGAGTACCTTCCTTGAGGGGAAGCGCTGGGGCCGCGACCGGGCCGCCGAGTTCAAACAGCGCGCCAAGGAGCTGTCCGAGCGCAATATGTTCGCGAAGCTGCGCACCCTTGGCTCCGGCTCGTTCACCCCGCAGCCCGGCCCGGATGCGCCCTCGCTCCCCGAGAAGCAGATGCCGAGGAGCTGGGGGAAGATCCGCCCGATCACCGACTTCCTGCGCAGCGACCGCCCCGCTACCACCGGCCCTCTCAACGAGTTGCCGCCGACAAAGCTCATCTCCGAGCCGATGCTCATCCTTGAGTCGATGCCGTCGATCAGCGCGCCAAACTTTGCGCCGGCGATCAAGCTCGACACCAGTGGCATAGAGGGTGAGGCTCTCAACTGGGTCAACCTCAGCGATACGTACCTTGAGCAAGGGCTGATCGAGGCGTCGCTCGACGCATGCCTTGAGGTCGTCCGGGTCAACGTCGATTACCTGCCCATTCATCTGCGCATGGGCGAGATTTACGAGCGCCAGGGCCGACCCGAAGAGGCCGTGACGAAGTACCAGTTGCTGATCGACACCTACCGGGTGCGTAACGAGCCCGAGAGAGCGATTGATGTCTACTTCCGCTTCATCGAGCTATCGCCCGATACGGTCAACGCCCGCACACGCCTGGCCGAGATTCTCAAAAACGCCGGGCGGCTCGATGAAGCGGTCGAACAATTGATCCACGTCGCCAACGGCTACTACCGACTCGGCCAGAGC
This sequence comes from uncultured Oscillochloris sp., assembly GCA_903877945.1. Classification (GTDB taxonomy): domain Bacteria; phylum Chloroflexota; class Chloroflexia; order Chloroflexales; family Chloroflexaceae; genus Oscillochloris. The sequence goes on from CAIRFY010000515.1 coordinate 7,349, forward strand.
AACAAGGCGCTGGAAGAGTACCGTCGCTTGCTCCAGTGGGCACCGAAGAACCGCGATGTGCATAGCCAGTATGGTCTGGCCCTTCTAAAGTTGGAGCGATTCGAGGCCGCCCTCGGTGAGTTCCGCAAGGCATTAGATCTCGGTGCCGCCAACGACCTGATCGCAATCTCCCGGCTCAATATCACGTTGGCGCTGATGGGCGACCAGCCCGCCGCTGTGTGGGACTCGCTGGCGACCCTGCTTGATCAGATTACGCAGCGCTCACAGGAGTTCAGCCACGTCCAGTCCGAGTATCGCTCGGCTCTGCTGATCTCGGACGCGGGGATTCTACACTATATCCTGGCGATTATTCAGCAGCACTCCGGGCAGCATAACTCGGCCCTGCTTGAGCTTGAGCAGGCCCAGGCTACGCTCGAAGACAACACCGACCTGCTGCTGCACCCGGTTCTGATCTACCAGGCCGCCGCCGACAGCCATATCGCACTGGGCAACGCGGAGGAGGCTCTGGCCCAGTTGCGCAAGGGTCAGGCGGTGGCGGGGCGCAACCCGGCAGACCCGAACATTAAGCACACCTTCGCCGTACCCCTGGCCAAGGGCGAACTGGCCCGGCGTATGGCCGAGGCATACGCCGCCAACGACGACCTCAATGGTGCCGAGCAGGCTCTTGTTGAGGCGAAGAAGCTGGTTCCTTACGACCGGGCGATCCACACCAAGCTGGCCGATGTCTATTTCCGCCAGGGCAAACTCAGTGAGGCTCTGGCCCAGCTTGAGGAACTGGCCGGGTACTACGAGGAGCGCCAGCAGCTCGACCGGGCGATTGAGATGCTGGAGTATGCGCTCAAATTGGCCCCAAACCATATCACGATCAGCGGGCGCCTGGCGCGTATGCAGCTACGCCGTGGTTACCTCGATAAGGGCGTGGAGGGGCTGTTGCGCGCTGCTGACCTTCAGCGCAAGGCCGGACAGCTCAAGGACGCCGTCGCCTCGCTCCAGGAGGCCGCCCAGGTTCACTGGATGCTCAGCGAACACGAGAAGGCTCGCCAGGTCTACGATAAGATTGTCCAGATTGCGCCGAATGATGTCGAGGCTCGCCAGTGGCTGGCTCTCATGCACACCCTCGCTCGGCGCACCGGCGAGGCCGTGGCCGAGAAGAAACAGATCGCCCGTATCTTTGCCCAGCAGCGCGACTACGACGGCGCGATTGCCGAGTTGCACCAGATTATTGGGCTCGATCAGAAGGATATCGACGCCTACTTTTTTCTGGGTGATATGCTTATGCGCCGCGAGGAGTACGGTCAGGCCGTGCAGCTCTACGGGCGCATGCTGAAGATGGAGGGCATCGAGAAGGAGCGCGTCGAGGCTCTGGCCACGGCCGCAAATCGTATGCTTCAGCAGCGCCAGTCGCAGACAAAAAGTTAGGGGAATGGATCTCGCACGCTTCTGGTCACGGCTCAATCCGCTTACATCGCCCTTTGCCCTGATTGACATTCTGATCGTCGCCGTCCTGTTCTACTGGATCTTCGGTGTGATTCGCGGCACGCGGGCGGTGCAACTGCTACGCGGCATGGGGGTGGTGCTGGTGGCCGCGTTCGTCGTTGGTACCGTGTCTAACGGTCGCCTCGCGACGTTGTCGTGGCTGCTGAGCAATATTATTAACCCGACCCTGATCGTCGGCGTGCCCGTGCTGTTTCAGCCTGAGCTACGGCGGGCCTTAGAAAGCCTGGGTCGCTCTAGTAACCTGATTGGTCGGCCCTTCGGCGGGGCGAACCGCTCGGAGTTGCTGGAGACGATCACCGTGATCTGCCGCGCTGCCGCCCAACTCTCGCAGCAGGGCGTGGGAGCCTTAATTGTGATCGAGCGCACGACCCAGCTTCAGGAGTACGCTGATCGCGGGATCATACTCGACTCGCGGATCTCCGCGCCGCTGCTCTTGAATATCTTCTACCCGAACTCGCCGCTCCACGATATGGCTGTGATCGTGCGTGGCACCCGCATCCTCGCCGCCAATGTGGTGATGCCCCTGAGCGAGGATATGATCGGCCCACGGCGCTACGGCACACGTCACCGCGCCGCCAAGGGTATTAGCGAACAGACTGACGCGGTCTCGGTGGTGGTCTCTGAGGAGACGGGGGCGATTTCGCTCGTGAGTGATGGGCGGATGGCGAGCTATCTTAATGAGACGCGCCTGCGTAGTATGCTTGCCGGCCTGCTACGGGTACCGTTGGACGAGGAAAAGAAGTGATGGTGCCGGCCGAATGACAACTCTGCGCGCGATGCTACTACGGGCGATCCTGGCCCTTGGCCTGAGTTTCTCTCTCTGGGCGTTCGTCTCGTTCAGCCAGAATCCCGAGGAGTTGGTCCCCTTCGATGGCCTCACCCCACAGGTGACTGGATTGCGCGGCGGCCTGGTGATTGTGGATGCCAACGGCCTGCCAAGCCCAACCCTCCCGAGCGTTGATGTCGTTCTGCGTACCGACCGCAATCAGCGCACCGAGCTGCGCCCGGTCGATATTCGCACGGTGGTTGACCTGAGCGGCTTCGATGCCGGGGAGCATGTTGTGCCGGTGAATGTGCAGGCAACCCGCAGCACAATCTCTTTTACGGTACCCGCCGATGGGGTGACGCCCTCGGCGCTGCCCGTCCGGCTTGAGGATGTGGTGAGTACCACGGTGCCGATTGATCTGAAAATTATCGGAAACCTGCCCTTCAGCTTCGAGCGCGGCCCGCCACAAATCTCCGTCAACAACAAAGATATTGCTCAGGTGCAAATCACCGGCCCACAGAACCGCGTGCAGCAGGTTGTGGCGGCCCAGACGACGGCCAATATTGAACAACTGCGCGCCAGTTACCAGGGGCCGTTGACGATTGAGGCCATCAACTCAACCGGCCAGTCCGTTGATGGCGTACAGATCAACCCTTCCACGGTCACTATCCGCATCCCCATTACCTCGGTGGTGGGGCTGAAACTGGTGCCGGTTAAGGCTGCAATAACCGGCCTGCCTGCCGCTGGCTACACCATCATGTCTGTGCAGGTAGATCCGCCTTTGATCGCGCTGACTGGCAGTTCTGGCCCCCTCGATGCGGTGGCGGTGCTGAAGAGCGAGCAAATTGACATCGCGGGGGCGCACAGTTCCCTGGTGCGCCAGGCTCGCATCATCTTTCCCACCGGCACCTCGCCACAGATCGGTGAGCCCGGTAACGTACAGGTGACCGTGCTGATCGCCCCGCTGAGCCAGGCATTTCAGGTGGCTCTGCCTGCCCATGTGACCCTGACGGGGATAGGCGACGGGCTCCTCGCAAGCGTCACCCCCGATGTTGTCTCGGTGACGATGAGCGGTAACAATTCGCTCCTTGACGAGTTGGCGCAGAAGACCGTCCAGGCCACTGTCAACGTAAGTGGGCTGAGAGTCGGCAGTTACCAAATCCCCGTGACGGTGAGTCTGCCCGATGGTGTGCATCTTGTAGGGGATCTGCCACTGGTGTCGGTGGTGCTGCGCATGCCGCTACCGGCGACCACCGCCACGCCCACGGCAGGCCCGACAACCGATGTGACCGCCGCCACGCTTGTGCCGACGGGAGGGACGCCCGCCGCCACTGAGACTCCGACGGTCGCTGGAACGCCCGGTGTGTCTGGGCCGACCGTAGTGACGACGTCGGAGCCGACGACGCCAGAGCCGCCGCCCCCCGAAACCCCGCCGCCAACTGTAACGCCGTAGGAAGGGAACAGGAAAGAACAACCATACCTTTCACATAAGCCATCAGCCCATCTCTAGCCCTCCCCCGACGGGGAGGGAGTCCGGCTTCTTCCCACATCGAGGTATTGTGTGTTTAGCAACTATGGCCGCTACGGCCAAGAAGGAGACAGAGCGTGACCGAGCAATTGGGTACTGCCACCCGCCCACTGCGCGTCGCCATCGTGGGCGCCGGCCCCGCCGGATTCTATGCAGCCGAGGCGCTGCTCAAGCAGAAGGATCTGGTCGTCCACATCGATATGTTTAACCGGCTGCCCACCCCCTACGGGCTGGTGCGCGAGGGCGTCGCCCCCGATCACCAGTCGATTAAGGCCGTGACCCGCGTCTACGATAAGGTGGCCGCCACACCGAACGTGCGCTACTTCGGCAACGTCACCTTTGGCCGCGATATTGTCCACGAAGATGTGAAGCACCTCTACGACCAGGTTGTCTACGCTGTGGGCGCTCAGTCCGACCGCAAGATGGGTATCACCGGCGAGGATCTGGATAGCAGCTTTCCCGCGACGATCTTCGTGGGCTGGTATAACGGCCACCCCGACTACCGCGATCTGGAGTTCAACCTTTCGCACGAGCGGGTGCTGGTGGTGGGCAACGGCAATGTGGCGATGGACGTAGCGCGTATTCTGGCGACTGACCCCGACGATCTGGCGAAGACCGATATTGCCGACCACGCCCTGGAGTCGCTGCGCAAGAGCAAGGTGCGCGAGGTGGTCATGCTGGGGCGACGCGGCCCGGCCCAGGCCGCCTTCACCAACCCTGAGCTGAAGGAGTTCGGCGAACTCAAGGGCGTGGATGTGATCATCGACCCCACTGACATGGTGCTTGATGAGGTGAGCGAGGCGTCGCTCAACGACGACAAGACCTCGCGCAAGAATGTTGAACTGATGCGATCCTACGCCGAACGGGGCAGCACGGGTGCCGCCCGGCGGATCGTGATGAAGTTCCTGGTCTCCCCGGTGGGTGTGATCGGCTCCGGCGGCAGGGTGGCTGCCGTGACGATGGAACACAACGACCTCAAGCAAGCCGCCGACGGTAGTCTCCGGGCCATCGGCAGCGGCAAGTATGAGACGCTCCAGTGCGGGATGATCCTGCGCTCGGTGGGCTACCGTGGCTCACCCATCCCCGGCGTGCCCTTCGGCGACTCATCGGGCACCATCCCGAACGTGGCCGGGCGGGTGTTCCACAATCGCGACGAGGTACTGCCCGGCGAGTACGTGGTCGGCTGGGCTAAGCGCGGTCCGTCCGGCATCATCGGTACCAACAAGCCCGACTCGGTCTCGACCGTGTCCTCGATGCTGGAGGATCTCGCGGAACTGGAGGGCATTCCCGACGAGAAGCGCGACCTGAACCTGATCCTCGATCTGCTGCGCGCCCGCCACGTGGACTACGTGAGCTACAGCGACTGGCAGATTCTCGACGCTCACGAGCTTGCCGCCGGGGCTGCTCAGGGCCGCCCGCGCGTGAAGGAGACCCGCGTGGCCGAGATGATGGAGATCATCCGCGCCGGTCGCGGGTGATCATAGTAGGGTGTAGAGACGCCCCGGCGGGGCGTCTCTACACAGGGCGTCTGATGCGTATTGTGATGATCGCCCCCTTCGGCATCCGGCCCAAGGGCACCTTGCTGGCGCGGATGTTGCCCCTGGCCCAGGCCCTCGCCCGCCGTGGGCACTATCTGTCTATCGTCGCACCGCCGGTGCAGAACCCGGAAGACGCCGGTACCCGCACCACATACGGCGCGGTGACGGTGATCCACACGATCCTGCCGCGTCTGCCTGGCCCCCTGGCCGTGGCCGAGCAGAGCCTCAGCCTGCTGCGCCTGGCTCTCGCCGAACAGCCCGACCTGCTGCACCTCTTTAAGCCCAAGGGCTACGGCGGCCTGGCCGCCCTGGCCGCCCGCGCCCTGCGTCCGCGCCTGCCCCTGGTGGTTGATACCGACGATTGGGAGGGCTGGGGCGGCTGGAACGACCTGCTGCCCTACCCCGCCTCGGCTAAGGCGCTCTTCGCCTGGCAGGAGCGCGACCTGCCCCGCCGCGCCGATGCGGTGACGGTGGTCAGCCGTACCCTGGAGAGCCTGGTCTGGAGTTTCGGCGTGCCGCCAGGGAGGGTGTTCTACCTACCGAATGGCTCCGAACATATTCAGAACGCGGCTTTGGATAATGAGCGCACGGCAGCGCCGTGCGCTCATTATCCAAAAATTCTGCTCTACACCCGCTTCTGGGAGATCGATCTGCCCGAGTTGGTGGCGGCGCTGGTGGTCATCCACCAGGCCCGGCCCGATGTGCGCCTGGTAGTGGTGGGCCGGGGCGAGGGCGGCGAGGAGCGTCGGCTGATTGATCTGGCCGAGCATGCCGGTGTCGGCGCGATGATCGACCACCGGGGCTGGTTGCAGCCCGCCCAAATCCCGGCCACTCTCGCCGAGGCTGACATCGCCTTCTCGCCGATCCAGGACACCCTGATCAATCGCGCACGTGGCCTCGCCAAGCTCCTAGAACTAATGGGCGCTGGCCTGCCGATTGTGGCCAGTGCCGTGGGTCAGGCGAACGAGTACCTGGAACACGAGCGCAGCGGGCTGCTCTGCGCCCCCGGCGACCCGGCGGCCCTGGCCGCCGCCGCCCTGCGCCTGCTGAGTGACCCCGGCCTGCGGGACAGGCTCGCGGATGGCGCACGGGCCGCCGCTGCCCGCTTCTCCTGGGACACCCTGGCGGAGACGGCTGAGGCCGCGTACCATGTGGTGATGAGCTAACGACCCTCACCCCCTGCCCCTCTCCCTCACGGGGAGAGGGGGCTGGGGGGTGAGGGTAAGAAGACGAGGATGTAGCCCATGCTCAACTGGCTCTTTGGACGCGGGCCGGGCGCGGCCACGCCACAGGTGCTGCACAATGACCGGGCCGCCGCCGACCCGTTCACGCTGCGGGTGCAGATGATCATCCACAACCCCGTGATCGAGGCCGCCGGGGACCGACGCCTCAGCGCGCACATGGGCTGGGGCGACCCCGACGAACTGGCCCGCCAGTACATCGCCGATATGCACCAGTGCAGCGGCGGCATGGCCCGCTACCGCATTGTGGAGCGCCACGAAATAGACGGCTACCCGTCCAAGGTGGACGGGTTCAGCTACGACGACACACGCTACCTTGCCGCATGGCAGCGCCGCAGCGGGTTCCACCAGCCCGACGCGGCTGATTACCGGCGCATCCTGGCCCAGTTCGGCTCGGTCGCCAAGGTCGAGGCCGATGTGATCGACGAGGTCTGGCTCTTCGCCTTCCCCTACGGCGGCTACTACGAGAGCCAGATGGCGGGTGACGGGGCGGTCTGGTGCAACGCGCCGCCGCTGACCGGACTGGCCGGAGCAAGGCGACGCTTTGTGGTAATGGGGTTCAACTACGAGCGTGATGTGGGCTGCATGCTGGAGAACTTCGGCCACCGGGTCGAGTCGATCATGGCCCACGTCTACCGCGACAAGCGCGGCGAGGCCAACCTCTGGGAGCAGTTCACCCGCTACGACCAGAACGCGCCGGGGCGGGCCGAATGCGGCAACGTCCACTTCGCGCCGAGCAGCCAGCACGACTACGACTGGGGCAACCACCGCGAGGTCGTCTGCGGCGCGGACGCCTGGTACGCCTTCCCGGATCTGAGCGCGCCCGCCCGCCCAATGCGCTGCGCGGAGTGGGGCAGCGGCGACATGCGCCAGCACCACCTCTGGTGGTTCGACCACCTGCCCCGCGTGGCCGGTCGCAGCGACGGTATTCTTAACAACTGGTGGGCCTACGCCCTGCGGCCCGACTTATTCCTCTAAACTCTGTCTATCTTTGGTCAAAAAAAAAATACCAGCTAAGCTGGTATTTTTTTTGACCAAAGATAGACCATTTTTCAGGGCTGCTCGGTTTCGAGCTCGCTGAGATCCGCGATCTCGCGCAGGTAGGCGAAGGTCTTCTCAGCCTCGTCCTCGTCAACCACGCTGATTGCAAATCCGACGTGGACAATCACATAATTGCCAACCTGCGCCTCGGGCGTATAGGCCAGACAGATCTCTTTGACGATGCCGCCGAAGCTGACCTGGCCCATGTGCATGCCCAAGGCGTTGGGCTGAATCGACAGTATCTCGCCAGGAATGCCAAGGCACATCGCAGCCCCCTATACACGTATCCGCTCATGCGGCGGCAGACCCCAGGCGGTCAGTTCACCAACCACCGCATCCACCAGCGCCGCAAGGCTGGCCGCCACCGCCTCGCTCAGATCGAGGCCAGGCTCCATCACGGTGGGCACCATGCCCCAGAGGACGATGCGCTGGGGCAGGCAGCCCTGGATGGCACCCACAGCCAGCAGCTCGGAGAGGCCAAACTGGTGCATCGACATCTTGTGGGCCAGGGCTGCGGGGATGGCCTCGCCCTCTAGGCGCACGATAGTGCCAGGTGGCCCATCGGCGCGCACGGCGTCAATAATCAGCAGGTCGCGCACGCCATCGAGGTAGGGCAGCAGGTGCAGACCCAGGGTGCCCCCGTCGATAGCCTCGACGCCCTCGGCCAGCGTGTACCGCTCCAGAAGTTGCTCGCAGGCCCGCACGCCCAGCCCCTCGTCGCGCAGAATGATGTTACCCAGGCCCATCACCAGAACATCCGGCATAGTTAGTGTACTGGCCTAGCCCCAATACTTTTCAAATAAGGCAGATCTCGTACGACCGTACCCCCTCACCCCCTGCCCCTCTCCCTAGGGAGAGGGGAGTAGATCGCGTTCTGGTGCGGAATACTCCCCCTCTCCCTCTGGGAGAGGGGGCTGGGGGGTGAGGGCTGAGTGGCGGCAGCCCCCTTATTCGAAAAGAATTGGGCCTAGCCCAGATCCTCCTGAACCGGCATCTTCCCCGTGCTGCCCTTGCGGCGCTGAAACGCCTGACTATCGGCCAGGGGCGGCGACGTCTCGATCCAGTCAAGCTCCTGGTTGCGGGGCAGGAACTTGAAGCCGCTAAACATGCTCGACATCAGGCCATTGCCCTCTTCCATATCGATCAGCCATGCCACGTAGACGTGGTAGAGGGCGAAGAGCAGCAGCGCCCACATAATCATATGGTGAGCCATCCGCACCTGCTGCATGGTCAGGATACCGAAGACCCAACTCGTGAGCGTGTACCAAACCCCGACCGGGTGCAACTGGGCGAAGAGGGCCAGCCCCGTAAAGGTGATCAGCCCGTAGAAGATCACGATAAACATGTAGCTCAGGCCGGCCAGCGCGTTATGTCCCGCTACCTCAGGCGGGTCGCGCCGCAGAAAAAAGTAGTACTGCATGGCGTGGAGCATATTCTTGCGCCCGTCCTTCGAGAGGAAAGGGAAGAGCCCGCGCCAGTCGGCGTAGGCATTACCAGCGAAGGCCCAGTAGGTACGCAGCAGCACGCTGGCCATGAAGACAAACGCCGCAGCAAAATGGACAAAGCGCACTGTACCCATAAAGAAGCCCGCGTACGACTCACGCGGCGCAATGAACAGGTACGGGTTGCCGATGAAGTAGCCGGTGATGCTCAGCATTACGATGCTGAGGACGTTGACCCAGTGGGTCAGGCGAACTGGGATCTCCCAGATGTAGACGCGTCGGCGCATAGCAGCCTCCGGCAATGCAAAATGCAAAATGCAAAATTGCACCCGGCAATTTTGCATTTTGCATTTTGCATTTACTTCGTCACTTCAATCCGCGTCAACTCAGTGCCGTGGGTGTTGACGACATGCACCGAGCATGCCATACACGGGTCAAACGAGTGGACGGTGCGCAGGATCTCCAGCGGGCGCTCGGGGTCTGCGACCGGGGTGTCGATCAGGGCGGACTCGTAGGGGCCGCGTACGCCCTTGGCATCGCGGGGTGAGCCGTTCCATGTGGTCGGCACGACGGCCTGATAATTGGCGATCTTGCCGTCCTTGATCCGCACCCAGTGGCCTAGCGCGCCACGCGGAGCCTCGGTGAAGCCCCAGCCCTCAGCCTCGGCGGGCCAACTGCCGGGCGACCACTTCTCGCCGTTGTGGATGTCCAGCTTGCCGCTGCCCATGTTCTGCTCAAGCTCGCCAATCCAGCCCAGCAGTTGCTCGGCCATCAACAGGGTCTCCAGACCACGCGCCGCCGTGCGCCCCAGGGTCGAGAAGAGCGCCTCGGGGCCGACGCCGAGCGTCGTCAGGGCCAGACCGACCAGTTCTTTCGGACGCTGTTTGCCCGCTGCGTAGGCAACCAGCATACGTGCCAGGGGGCCAACTTCCATCGGCTGGCCGTCGTAGCGCGGCGTCTTCAGCCAGGAGTATTTGGCGTCGGTGTTCAGGAAGTCGAAGGGCGGCTGCGGGCCAGTGTACTTCGGCGCGGTCTCGCCCTGGAAGGGGTGCAGCGCCGCCTCGTCGCCGCCCGCGTAGGTGTACCACGAGTGGGTCACATACTCGCTGACCTTCTCCTGGCTGACGACGCCGGGAGCCTTGCTGATGTCTTTATTCAGGATCACGCCGCGAGGCAGCAGCAGGCTCTCGACCGAACCGTCGTTGCTCTGCGGATAATCGCCGTAGGCCAGGAAGTTGCCCACGCCACCGCCAATCGCCGCCCAGTCTTTGTAGAAGCCCGCCACCGCCAGCAGGTCAGGGATGTAGACCTGCTGGACGAACTCCAGGGCGCTCTTGGCCAACTCGCGCATCCGGCCAATCCGCGAGTCGTTGATCGCCTTCTGGGTGTTCGGGTCAACCGGGATGGCCATTCCGCCGACCAGATAGGTCTGGAGGTGCGGGTTCTTGGCCCCCAGGATGGCGTGGATCTTAATAATTTCGCGCTGCCAGTCGAGCGCCTCCAGGTAATGAGCCACGGCCATCAGGTTGGCCTCGGGGGGCAGCTTGTAGGCTGGGTGGCCCCAGTAGCCGTTGTTGAATGGCCCGAGTTGCCCGCCGCCAGCGAAGGTCTTGACCCGATCCTGCACCGCCTTGAAGTAGGCCGGACTCGCCTTCGCCCAGGTCGGCGAGACCGCTTTTTGCAGTTCGGCAGTTGCCGCCGGGTCAGCCGACAGGGCGCTGACAATATCCACCCAGTCGAGGGCGTGCAGGTGGTAGAAGTGGATGACGTGATCCTGGATGTACTGGGTACACTCGATAATGTTGCGGATCAGGCGGGCGTTGTCGGGGATCACGATCCCGAGGGCGTTCTCGACGGCGCGCACCGAGGCCAGGGCGTGGACGGTGGTGCAGACCCCGCAGATGCGCTGTGCGAAGACCCAGGCGTCACGCGGATCGCGTCCCTTGAGAACCAGTTCCATGCCGCGAAACATGGTGCTGCTGCTCCACGCATCCGTCACGCGCCCATTCTCTACCTGAACCTCAAGCCGCAGATGGCCCTCGATGCGGGTCACAGGGTCAATAACGATCTTTGCCATAAACGGTACTAGCCCTTCTTCGTCGTGGTATGCACGGGAACTTCGCTACCATCGTGAGTGGCCTGCGGCGAACTCTTCGCACGGATCGCGCTGGCCACTCCGTGGACAACAACACCAGCCGCCACGACGCCCAGGGCCGTCATGCCCACCTTGTCGGCGGTCGCCTCGACACCAAAGCCCTCGATATGTGGCAGGCGCTCGTAGACCGGCACCGTGTTATCCCAGAAGTGTGGCGACATGCAACCCACGCAGCCGTGGCCTGCGCCAATTGGCCAACTGGTGCCATCGTTCCAGCCCACCGCCGGGCAGTTCGAGTAGGTCTGCGGCCCCTTGCAGCCCATCTTATAAAGACAGTAGCCCATGCGGTGGCTCTCATCGCCCCAAGACTCAACAAAACGCCCGGCGTCGAAGTGGCCGCGCCGCTCGCAGTTATTGTGGATGAGTTGGCCGTAAGCGAAGAGTGGGCGGCCCTCTTGATCCAGGGCGGGCAAATCCTTGAAGGTCAGGAAGTGGGCCAGCACGGCGGTCAGGTTTGTCACGTTCATCGGGCAGCCCGGCATATTAACCAGGCTCTTCAGACCGGGCACCGCCGTCTTCACACCCACCGCCCCAGTCGGGTTGGGGTTCGCCCCTGGCCAGCCGCCGTCCCACGCGCAGGCACCCACCGCAATCGTCGCCGCCGCCTTACGGCAGACGTTCTCGGCAATGCTGAGGGCAGTCTTCCCGCCGATAGTGCAGTAGATACCGCCGTCCTTGGTCGGGATGCTGCCCTCGACAATGGCCAGAAACGGCTGCCCGGTGTTCGCCAGCACCGCGTCGAGCGACTTCTCGGCGGCGTGGCCAGCCGGAGCCATAATCGTCTCGTGGTAGTCAAGCGAGATCTGCTCAAGCACGATCTCAGCGACCGTGGGTGTACTCGCCCGCAGAAACGACTCGGTGTTGCCCGCGCAGTCCTGAAACTCCAGCCAGACTACCGGCAGGCGCGGCCCCGTCTCAAGCGCGTGCGCAATCTTTTGCGCGTATCCTTCCGGCAGGGCCAGCGTCGCGGTGAGTACACCGCAGAACTTGAGAAACTGACGGCGTGAGATGCCTCGTGCGGCAAGTCGTGCCTCAAGGCTTGGCGCATCAACAGGCATAGGCGGCCTCCTACGGGTTCGCTCCACTTCAGGGTGGTATAGATTCATCTTCGGGGGGGCTATTCCCTAGAGTGTAACATCCACAAGAAGTACATATAGTTAAAAAATATGTACATTTGTGTACGGTAATCATAACCTGAGGCATTACTCCTTCCAGAGCGCCCCCGGCAGATGATCATCGCGGAAGAGGTGTTCAAAGAGCAGCGGCGGGAGCGGCTCGCTGTAGAAGAAGCCCTGGATCATATCGCAGCCAACGCTGTGCAAGAAGTCGCGCTGGGGCACCGTCTCCACGCCTTCGGCCACCACATGCATGCCCATATGGTGAGCCAGGTTGACGATTGAGTTGACGATTGCCCGCCCGCTGTCGTCCAGATCCGTGCCGATGTCGGCCACAAAGGCGCGGTCGATCTTCAGGATGCTGATCGGCAGACGCCGCAGATAATCAAGCGAGGAGTAGCCCTTGCCAAAATCATCAATGGCCAGTGCGACCCCGAGGGCACACATACTTTTGAGTTGCTGGGTGACGCTGCTGTGATCGCCGATCAGCATACTCTCGGTCAACTCCAGGATCACCAGACTCGGATCAAGGTCGCTCTCGACCAAGATGGTACGCAGCCCCTCAATAAAACCGGGCTGTGAGAACTGAACCGTTGAGACATTCACCGACACGCGGATAGGGCGATCTGGGCGCTGCCAGCGCCGCACCTGGTTAAAGGCGCGGGCCATACACCATGCCCCAATCGGGATGATCAGACCGAGTTCCTCAGCGAGCGGGATGAAGTGATTCGGCGGGATCATCCCAAGATCGGGGTGTTTCCAGCGCAGCAGAGCCTCTACGCCCACGATACGACCGGCCCGATCAACCTTGGGCTGGTAATAAATATCCAACTCGTTGCGCTCTAGGGCGCGGCGCAGGTAGTTCTCCAGGCGCAGATGCTCCAGGGCGGTCTGGTTAGTGGCGGCGTCGAAGAACTGAAAGCTGTTGCGCAGGGTACTCTTAGCACGATACATGGCGGCGTCGGCACGCCGTTGCAGACTATCGGCATCCTCGCCGTCGGCGGGGTAGATACTGGCACCGATGCTGGCGCTGACGAACAGCTCGTGTCCAGCGATGTGGAAGGGTGGCTGGAGCAGTTCGTGGAGGCGGTGGGCCACCTTTATTACCTGCTGAGCGCTTGAGACATCGGTAAGCACCAGCATAAACTCATCGCCACCACGGCGGGCCAGGGTGTCGGCGACACGAATATAGCTCTCGAAGCGGCGGGCCAGTTGGATGAGCAGCGCATCGCCAATCGTATGGCCCAGCGTATCGTTGATCTGTTTGAAGCGGTCGAGGTCGATAAACAGCACGGCGATCAAGCGACCCGTGCGCCGGGCAACCTCGATAGCCTGACGCAGGTGTTCCTCAAAGAGCAGCCGATTGGGCAAGCCGGTCAGACCATCGTGGTGGGCCTGGTAGGCAAGCTGGCGCGTGTGTTCCTGCTGTTCTATCGCAATCATCAGCAACTGCTCGACCAGTTCGATGACATGGATGTCTTCCATGTTCAGGAGAGCGGGCTCACGGTGGAAGATCGACAGCACACCCCGCAGCCTGCCGGTATTCGCCCGGATCGGCACAAGCCAGCACTCCGTCAGGTTGAGATCAGCGGCGATGTCAGGAATCCCAACCCAGCGTGGGTCGCCCGGCAGACAACGCTCGATCTGCCCGTGTCCAGGCCGTTCGTTGGCCCGCGCCCGCGTCCACTCGTCCAGGCGCTCCAGGACGTCCGTGGGCAGATCCCAGCGTGATGTGTGCTGTACATGTGTGTCGGGGAGCGCAAGGGCCGCGTAGATCAGATTAGGGTAGTGCTGCAAGATCATCCGCAGGATTTGCGTACTCACCACATCGATCTTCTGGCTGCAGGCCACCAACTCAAGCACCTGTCGGCGCTCATTGCCGAGAATCTCGGCGTGTTTCCGATGGGTGATATCCTCGTGGGCCACCACCACGCGGGTGAGATCGCCACTGCCAAAGCGCGTGACGCGGACGGCAAACCAGAGCCTGCGCTCTTTGCTTGTGCAGGGGTACTCTAGGTAGAATTGCCGCTGCCTGCCCGCGATCACCATGCGGATTCCCACCGCAGCTGCGCGGGCAATCGGCGCTTCTTCACCCGCAGTGCCGTCGCAGATCAACAGATAGTTGTAGCCCACTCCGCTGAGGTAGGGATCATACCCCGCGTTGCGGGCGAACTCCTGCCAGGCGTAGTTCACCGCCAGGATCAGGCCATCCGCAGCGAGGATCGCGATGTGCGAGGAGAGGGCGTCGAGGGTCGAGCGGAGGAACTGCTGCGACTGGATCAGGAACTGCTCATCACGCTTGCGTGCGGTAATATCGTGGAGAGTCGCGAGAAAGGCGGGCGAGTCCTCGATCACCATCGCCTGGATCCGCATATCGACCAATACCACGTCACCATTGGGGCGGACGATCTCCAGTTCGGTCTCCTCGTGGCACACGAGCGGAAAACCGAAAGGCGAGCCAACCAATTGATCGCGGCTGCGTCCAAACAAATTCTCGGCGGCCGGGTTGACAAAATGGATCAAGCCAGCTTGATCGATAATCAGCAACGATTCTATACTATAATTAACAATAGCGTGCAGCGGCGTACTCTCAGCAAGTGTTGTGTTGTAAAGTGGAGTAAGCTGGTCTGAACTACTATAGTGGCACTCATTCATGGTTTCCTCCACGCCGCGCCAGTGAGCTAGACTCCACCACCATCATCTTTGAATAGGTTGCCGAGTCGCTCGATCTCGCTAGGCGCGGTATGGGTAAACTGACCAGAGAGGATACCCGAGATTGTACGGAAGGCTTTGCCGACATGCATCCCCTTACCATCAATGACAAACTCGCGAATCTCTTTATCGTGGGCAGAGCCACGCATCTTCAGCACCGTCAAACCACGGCGCATCTCGCCAAAAAGTTCAACATAACGCATCAGAATAATTGAATCAGTGATTGTTGAGATATGCGCCTCGGTGATCGAAGTGCCGCCGAGGAGCGTCGGCGTCGTGGACGTGAAGAGTCCTACCACCTCCTGGTGCTTGATAAACGACGTCAGTCCGATCACAAACTCGCGGAAGCCCTTCATGGTGGAGACGCGCTCCAGGGCCGAGAGGCTATCAATCGCCACGCGCTGCGGCTTGAACGCCTGGATCTCCTTCTTCATAATGATCAACTGATCCTCTAGGCTCGACGCCTCAGGATAGTTACAGATCACACGCATCTGGCCGTTCTGCTCGTAGGTTTCGAAATCAAAGCCCCAGCCGGTCGCGTTGCGGAAGAGCTGGTCGCGGCTCTCCTCGAAGGCGAAGAGCAACACCCGCTCGCCTTGCGCGGTCCCCGAGGCCAAAAACGTCGTTGCCAACAAGGTCTTCCCGGTGCCGGTGGCCCCCGACACCAGAATGATCGAGTCGCGGAAGAATCCGCCGCCGCACATGCGGTCGATATCATCATTGCCGGAACGGGTGCGCAGGTTTGATGAGCGCTGCTTCAGCTCAATCGCCGAAAGCGGGATGACCACCACACCCTCGCCGGGGATGACGGTAAAAGGAAAGCTGCCCTTCTGGTGTGAGGTGCCACGAAACTTGAGGATCTCAATCGTCCGACGACGCTTCTCCTCCTCAATCAGATTGCGCAGGATCACCACATCGTCAGTGACAAACTCCTCGACGCCGTAGCGCCCGATCTCGCCGTACTCCTGGGTGCGCTCGGCGGTCAGCACCGCAGTGACACCCATACCGCGCATCGCCGCAACAATCCGCAGCAACTCACTGCGAATCAGCCTACTGTTCTCAATGCGGGTGAAGATCGCCCCCAGCGAATCGAGGGCCACGCGAGTGGCACCCACCCGATGCACCGCGTAGGTAATTCGAGCTAGGAGGGCACCGAGATCATACTCGCCGCGCACCAATTCCTCCGCATCCGGCTGCGGCGACACATCGACAAAAGCCCATTTCCCCTGCGCCTCCCAGGCGGCGATATCCCAGCCAAATCCGACCATATTGCGCCGCAGGGCGTCGGGCGACTCTTCAAAGGTAATAAAGACCCCCGCCTCGCCATACTGCTCAATACCAGCGGACAAAAACTGGGCCGCAAAGACCGTCTTCGCACTACCGGCGGTGCCAGATACCAGGGTGGTGCGCCCGCGTGGCAGGCCACCATTGGCAATATGGTCGAAGCCAGGAATACCCGTGGGTAACTTCTCAATCGGCGAGGTCAACAAGGACAACGTCGTAGCTCCTTAAAAGATCACAGACCATCAGCGAGTTCCGCCCTACGCCAAAGGCATGGAAGGTAAGCTCAATGCAGCGAGCAGGCCATCCGCGTCAGCAAGATCGCCAATAATCCGCCGCTGCGGCAGAGGCGACATTTTAATGAGCGTGGGCGTGGCCAAGATATGGCGCTCCTCGGCCTGCTGGGGGTCAGTAAGTACATCAACAATGACGAGCTCACACGGATGGCCCGCGAGTCGCAGCTCAATAAGCTGCCGCAGCGTAGCAATCGCGTGTTCAGTGCGCGGCGTGCGTCCGGCGATAAAAAGCTGAAGTACGATGATGCTCAAGGCAGCCTATCTATAGCGTAGCTCATTCCAATAGTATAATAACCCATTTTTTACGAATTGCGACACATCAGGTAATCTGACCATCACGATAATAGGCCACAAGGTAGCCCATCAACTGGAGGAGAAGCACCCGGCCCTCCTCAAGATATGCCTGCTGCCGACTGGGTGCGCTACCGACACTACAACTGCGCAGGGCCGACAGGTGGATCTCGACCACATCACGGGCCGAGGCCCGCAGTGTACCCAGGCGGGCGGCCATGACGCGCACGGGGGTATCCGTGTTCTTAACCTCAAAGCCACGCTCATCGACGACCATTTCGAGCAACTCGGCGTAGCCAACCACATATTCTTGAAAAAGCGTGATGTCAGACGCACGGATCGGCGCATCATACCGCTGCACATAGGTAAGATCGACGGGCCTTCGTTCGGCAGACGAGAGCGAGCTAATCGCCACAAGCTCACGCTCACGGGCCAGCAACTGCTCGCGCAGAGCGACAGCCTCAGCGGCGGACTGGGCATTATGTCGCTGAATAGTGATGTTCGTATGTGAGATCACCAGGCCACGCCGCTGGCCGTGGAGTGGCACCGCTCGTAGCTGGAACCAGCGCTCTTCGCTGGGGCTATTGCAGGGATACTCAAGCTCGAAGACCGGCAGTTCGCCCTGGATCACACGGCGCATGCCCTCCAACACATCAGACGCCTCATCAGAATCCTGACCGCTCGATGTGGAACACACCGCAAAGTAGTTCGCCCCCACCCCGGTGGTGACGGACTGCGGGTCGCCATTCTCCATCGCGAACTGACGCCACGCATCGTTTGCAAGAATAATCGTACCCGTTTCATCGAGTACCGCAATATGCTGGGTCAGCGAGTTGAGAATAGCTCGACTGAACCCCTCCGCATCACGTAGGGCCTCCTGCGTGCGGCGCTGCTCGGTCAAATCGCGCAGGACGATCATCTGCGCCGACATACCCTCCCAGATAATCGACGCCGTCCGCATCTCGGTAGCGATCAGCTTACCGTCGGCCTGAATCAAACTGATCTCAGCCGCCTCGCTGATAACAATCGGTAAGCCAAAGATCTGACCGATCAGATCAGCCGCCTTGCGGCGGAGCAACCCCTCGGCGGCAGGATTGACAAAGCGCACCCGGCCATCGATATCGACGATCAGCATCCCGTCGGTGCTGGTGTTCGCCACCGCCTGGAGCCGCGCATCAGACTCGGCTGACAACACGGGCATGAGATCTACGTATTCCATACGACTCGGCCCCGCAGGCGCGATATGGCACATGAGACAACAGTTGTCCTAGACATGATGGGGCGCTTACGCGGCTCTGTCAAGGCTGCCTTTTTTACCATAAACTCAAAGTTCTGGCTACGTGCCCTTCACCTCAGCCCAGAGGTTGTTGAAAGCGTCCGTCTTCTCATCCCGCACGGCCCACTCCAGCCGCTTCATCATCTCGGGGTCGGGGGGGAATCCGGCGGTGTAGAGTTCTTTGATGCTCTGGGGGAGCAGGGCGACACTATCTTTATTCGGCGACAGGTAGCCGAGATACTCGGCGTTGCGTGCGGCGATCTCTGGTCGCATAAGGAAATTGATAAAGACATGGGCGGTGTAGGCGTTCGGCGAATCCCTGAGGATGGACAAGTTATCCATCCAGATCATCCCGCCCTCTTTGGGCAATGCGAACAGAATATCGGTATTGCCCGAGAACTGACTGCCCAGACCATTGTGGGCCTGCATGGCCATGCCGCTCCATACGTGGGCCAACACATACTCGCGGGTCGCTAGCTTGTGACTAACATTGTCACTGTTGTAGGAGTCCAGGAAGGGCTTCTGGGCGATCAGCAACTCCTGGACGGCCTTCAGATCAACCGGGTTGGTGTCATTCAGCGACTTGCCCAGATACCTCAGGGCCGCGCCAGGGGTCTCGCGCGGGTCGTCGAGCATGCTGAACTTGCCCTTGTACCTAGCGATCTGGGCCGGGTCAAACAGCACCGACCAGCTATCCACACCGTTCGGGAAGTCCCGCTTGTTATAGGCGATCCCACTGATTCCATACATATAGGGCACCGAGTACGCATTGCCCCGGTCAAAGTACGTATCGAGCAAGATTGGATCCATATGCTTCAGATTTGGCAACAGGCACTTATTGAGCTTGATGAGTAACCCCTCGGTGAACATCGTCGTTACCGCGTAGTCCGAGGGAACCACCACGTCGTAGCCAGAGTTCCCAGCCCGTACCTTGGCGATCATGTCCTCGTTCGACATGTAAGTGGTCATCGTCACCTTGACCCCGTATTCCTTCTCGAAATCAGCGAGAATGGCGGGATTGATATACTCCGACCAGTTGTAAAAGAACAGTTCCTTCGCGAGTTTACTCGTATCAACGACCACATCGCCGTTTGAGGATTCTGCGGTCGCTGTGGGAGCTACAGGTGCGCTGGCGGTCGTTCCGCCGCAGGCACTGAAGGCGAACAGGAGCAGGACGAGGAGCAGTAACCGATGTTTCATGGCCGCACGATCTCTCTAGATTACAGCACGACGAATGATAGCTCTGGCTGCGCGCCCCTGGCGCACGGCCAGGGTTATTACTATACTACCCGAAATTCAAGGGACGTTTCAGAATCGGGCAAAGTTGTTGCAATGTCGCTATCCGCAGCAAACACAGCTAAGGCATGGTTCAAACCAGCGTGACAATTCAGCGACGAAACGATGACGCGGTGAGGCGCTCCGTATCTCCTCATCGCCTCATCGCCTCATCGCCTCATCGCAAGACTGTAAAGCTGAATGTGCCCATTTTGAAACATGCCTAAGACAAGGTTCGCGGATACTTTACGGTTTGCGATGTTCGTAG